>NZ_JAPSHI010000071.1:0-1748 GCF_031180005.1 Paenarthrobacter sp.
CTCGAGGTCCGCGACGTCGGTGGCCGTGAGGATGCGGCCTGCGACGTCGATGTTTCCCTGCTGGACATCCAGCTTGAGGTTGTTGGGATCCGCGTAGTGCTTGAGTGTCGCGCCATCATTGGCCGCAGTGCCAAGGAGGCCCTTGTAGTCGGGGTTGGGTTTGAAGTTCACCAGTTCGTTCTTCTGGTAACTGTCAATGGTGTACTGGCCGGCGAAGGGTTCCGCTTCCACAATGGCGTCATCGTCCATGATCTTGTCCGCGGGGAAAACGTCCTCGTCAACAATGGGGCCCGGGTTGGACGCCAGGACGCCGGGGAAAACCTGATCGTCGGCTGCCTTGAGGGTGAAGACCACGGTGGTGGGGTCCGTCGCCTCCACCTTCTCCATGTTCGACAGCAGGGAGGCCGGGCCGTTGGGATCGTTGATGGCAACGACACGTTCGAAGGAGAAAACAACATCGGAAGAGTCAAGGGTGTTGCCATTGGCAAATTTAAGGTCCGGCTTGAGCTTGACCGTGTACTCGGTGGGGCTGGTGAAAGACGCCGATTCAGCAATGTCAGGAGTGGCGTCAGCCGTCCCCGGGGCGTAGTTCAGCAGGAAGGGATAGATCTGGTTCATCACCATGAACGAACCGCCGTCGTAGGAACCGGCGGGATCGAGGGTCACCACCTTGTCGGTAGTGCCGTACGTGATGGCACCACCGGCAGATTCCGTAGAGTCACCGCCGCCACCGCCGGAGGGGCCCGTGCAGGCTGTCAGGGCGAGGGCGGAAACGCCTGCCAGCGCGATGGCACCGTGCAGGGATTTGTTGAGCTTAGTCATCCTTGAACCTTCTGTCCGATGAATAGGCGTCAGCTGCTGCCCGGGAGTCTGTAGGCCGGGCAGCAGCTGGCGGCTCTGATTCCCCGATTCAACCAGAAAGTTCCCAGATGAAACGGGAAATCTGAGCAATTCTTGTGACTTTAGGCACAAAGTTTTTGCAGCGGGCCTCGCTCAACGGCTTGCTGCGCGTGTCCACGCGGGACGCTTGAGGGGCAGCGTCAGCCCAGTTCGGCGCGTTGCAAGGAGCGGGCGGCGTCGATGGTTGCCTGGCCCAGCACCCGGCTGCCCTGGTAAAGCACGACGGTCTGCCCTGGGGCCACTCCCCGAAGCGGGTCAGTGAGGCGGACTACCAGTCTGGGGCCGGATCCGTCGGTGCCGGAATGATCCATCCATGCCACCGCCGGGACCGGATCACCATGCGCCCGGACCTGGGCATGGCAATCGAAGCGCGCGCCTGTCCCAACCTCGGCGATGGGAAGCCCGGCCCATGAGACCTTGATTCCGCGGATTTCATCGATGGCCAAGAGCGCTTCGGGCCCGACGACGACCTTGTTTTCCTTGGGGCGGATCTCCAGGACGAAGCGCGGCTTGCCGTCTGCAGCGGGAGTGCCGAGCTTCAGACCTCGTCGCTGGCCTACGGTGAAGGCGTTGGCACCGGGGTGCTCGCCCACTTTGGCGCCGGTTTCATCCACAATGTCGCCGGTGGTCATGTCGATCTTCTCGGCGAGCCAGCCTGCGGTGTCGCCGTCGGGAATGAAGCAGATGTCGTGGCTGTCGGGCTTGTTGGCGACGGACAGCCCACGGCGCTCGGCTTCGGCGCGGACCTCGGCTTTGGAGGGCGTGTCTGCAAGGGGGAACATGGAGTGCTGCAGCTGCTCGTGGGTCAGGACCCCCAGCACATAGCTCTGGTCCTTTGCCCAGTCCGC
>NZ_JAPSHI010000072.1:0-1738 GCF_031180005.1 Paenarthrobacter sp.
CCCACGGAATCAACGAACTGTCCGTTGATGTAGTGCTGGATGCTGGTGGGAAGGTCCTGCGGCACGTAATGGCTTGTGGTCTGTTCGGCGGTGAACGTCATGGGATTTCCTTACTGCTTGAGGTATCGGCGGGGTGTAGCTGCTGCGGCGATGCTGCCGGCGCCAGGGCCGGTCAGCTGTTTTGGGCTTGGCTGAGGTAAGCGTCGAGGGTGGCGGAGCGGTGGAGCCGGGCGGCTTTTTCGATGTCGTCGGCCTCTGCACCGGTTTCAATCAGCCGCAAGAGCTCTTCGTGTTCGTCCACCGAGGCCCGGGCGCGGCCCGGAACAAAGCGGAACGTGGAGGAACGCAATGATGCCAGCCGGTTCCAGCCCCGGTGAACCAGGTCCAGGATGTGCGGGTTGGGGCAGTGCTCGAAAAGGACGCTGTGGAAGTCCCGGTTCAGTTGCGTGAATCGTACGGGGTCAAAGTGCTCCAGGCACTCGCGCATCTCCTCGTTGACCGCCCGCGCCCTGTCGATGTCTGCCGCGCCAATGAGCGGTGCGGACATTGCCGTCGCGGCACCTTCGACGATGCTCAGGGTCTGCATCGTGTAGAGGTACTCGGTGGGGTCAATACCGGAAACCGTTGCCCCCACGTTGCGTTCGAAGGTCACAAGGCCTTCGGCCTCAAGACGGCGGATGGCCTCCCTCACCGGTACCACGCTGACGCCGAGATCCTTGGCGATCGTATTCAGCACCAGACGGTACCCGGGCGTGTACGTGCCTGCCACGATGCGTGCCTTAACTGCCTGGTAGGCCTGCTCGGACTTGCTGCCGGGGACGGAAACAGCCTCGAGTTCGGAGAGAGCCGCGTCAGTCATCGGTACCGTTCTCCTGCGTCATCGTGTTGGCTGTTTCCCACTCCTTGTACCGGACCTGCCAGTCGGAATTCATGGGGTAGAGGCCATCAACGCTGTTGCCCTGCTTGACCATTTCGAAGATGAAGGTTTCTTCCCTCTCCTGCTGGATGCAATCGTCAGCCAGTTCCTCCGCGATAGCCGGCGGAATGACCAGGATGCCGTCGGAATCTGCCACGATGATGTCGCCGGGCTGGACGGTGGCACCGCCGCAGGCGATGGTGATGTCCGTGTCCCAGGGAACGTGGCGCCGGCCCAGTACGGCCGGGTGCGGGTTGGCGAAGTAGGTGGGCATGTCCAGGTCTGCGACGGCGGTGTAGTCGCGGACGCCGCCGTCGGTGATGATGGCAGCGGCGCCGCGGACCTGGGCGCGCAGGGCCAGGATGTCCCCAACGGTCCCGGTCCCTTTTTCGCCGCGGGCCTCCATCACTAAGATCTCGCCCTCGTTGACGGAGTCGATGGCGCGTTTCTGTGCGTTGAAACCGCCGCCGTGTGTTTTGAAGAGGTCTTCACGGTTGGGAACGTAACGAAGGGTGCGGGCCAAACCGACAACGCGGCGGTCAGGGCGGGTGGCTTGAAGGCCGTCGATGCTGACGTTGTTGAGTCCGCGCTTGCGCATCTGGGAGGAAAGGGTGGCGGTGGCAACGCTTTCCAGCTTGGCTTTGAGCTCGGGGGGAAGGGCGGGAGTTACTTCGGGGAGCCCGGCGGCTGCGCGTGAGCCGTACGCTTCCTCACGCTGCATGTCATCAATCTTCGGCTTGGCGCCGAAGTCCGCGAACGGCGTCGTGCCTTGCTCCACCTGGGTGACCAGTCGGCCCGTGGTCATGGTGCCATCGGCAGTGC
>NZ_JAPSHI010000073.1:0-1702 GCF_031180005.1 Paenarthrobacter sp.
AGTTTGAGTACACCCCAAACTGACGGCAGCTCGCGACGCCTAAGGAATGTCGTCTTCTGCTCAACGCCTCCTCGCTTGGCTGATAGCAACCGTCGGGCTGATTCCCGGTTCCAGCTTGGAGAACTATGCTGCCTCGCCCTCAACCGGGGACAATTTTCACCGATTATTCACCGCTACTGCTGCCGGGGAGCTCCCCCACCGGCTCCCATTTTCAAGCGGTGGAAAACCCCAATTGACCCCCGCCGTGGGCGGCTTAGTTATACGTGCGGGACGGTGGTGATGCGGTTGGCAACGGCGTCTGCGAAGTCACTGGTGCCGGCGGTCCCGCTGAGGTCCATGGTGGTGGTTCCGGCAAGGACAGTGGCTTCGACGGCATCTTCCACCAGTTGGGCGGCGTAGAGGACTTTGTCGTCGTTGAATTTCGCGCCGAGCCAGCGCAGCAGCATTGCCGAGGAGAGGATCATTGCGATTGGGTTGGCTGTGTTCTTTCCGGCGATGTCCGGGGCGGACCCGTGCGAGGCTTGGGCCATGGCGTGCGTGTCGGAGAAATTGATCGAGGGGGCGATGCCCAGAGATCCTGCGACTTCGCCCGCAAGGTCGGAGAGGATGTCGCCGAACATGTTTTCCGTGACGATGACGTCGAACTTGTTGGCGCGGCGGACCAAGTGCACGGTCATGGCGTCGATGTGGAAGTCGTTGACGGTGACGTCGGGATATTGGGTGGCAACCTCGTTGCAGACGTCGCGGAACAGGCCGGTGGTCATTTTCAGGACGTTGGCCTTGTGCACGATGGTCAGTTGCTTGGTGCGGGACTGGGCGAGCTGGAACGCGGCGTGGGCGATGCGTTCGGTCGCGGTGCGGGTGATGATGCCGTGCATGATGGCCACGTCGGGGGTGGGCATGAACTCGCCCGTTCCGGCGTAGGTGTTCCGGTCGGCGTAGAAGCCTTCGGTGTTTTCGCGCACGATGACCAGGTCGGTGCCTTCGACGATGGCGTTGCCGCCGGGGAAGGCCTTGCAGGGGCGGATGTTGGCGAACAGGCCGAAGTGTTTGCGGATGGTCCCGGAGGGGTTCAGCGCGGACCTGTGCGGCTCTGGATAGGATGCGCTGTCGTGAGGGCCCAGGAGCCAGCCGTCGACCTTGTTGAGCGCTTCGAGGGTTTCCTCGGGTACGGCGGTGCTGTGGGTGTCAATCGCGCTCCGCCCCAGCGGAAGCTCTGTCCAGGTGATCGCGGGGGCACCGGCGGCGGCCATGGCCGCGTCCAGGATCTTCACTGAGGCCGGCACGATCTCCGGGCCGATGCCGTCGCCTTTCAGGACGGCCAGCTGGTACTGCTTGGATTCAGTCACGGTAGTTTCCTCTTTTCTTTGTTTCCACTTCTCTTTGACGGACCGGAGCTTTAGACGGTGACCGGCAGGTGTGATGCTGCCAGGCGGTGCTCAACGGCTGCGAGGAACTCTTCTGTTGTGAGCCAAGGCTGTTCCGGCCCGATGAGAAGTGCCAGATCTTTGGTCATCTTCCCGGATTCGACCGTCTTGATGACTACGTCTTCCAGGGTGTCGGCGAACCGGATCACATCCGGTGTCTGGTCCAGCTTGCCGCGGTGCCGCAAGGCCCCGGTCCAGGCAAAGATGCAGGCGATGGGGTTCGTGGAGGTGGCTTTACCCTGCTGGTGCTGACGGTAGTGGCGCGTGATGGTGCC
>NZ_JAPSHI010000054.1:0-6369 GCF_031180005.1 Paenarthrobacter sp.
CACGCCACGTATTCGTCCAGGTTGTCGATGACACCAAGGGCCTGACCGTAGCGAGCGCCTCCACTCTGGAAGCCGACCTTCGTGCATTCGACGGCGACAAGACTGCCAAGGCCAAGCGCGTTGGCGAGCTGGTTGCCGAGCGTGCCAAGGCTGCCGGTATCGAAGCTGTTGTCTTCGACCGTGGTGGTAACAAGTACCACGGCCGGATTGCCGCCGTCGCTGACGGTGCACGTGAAGGTGGGCTGTCACTGTGACGGAAGCAAACAAGGAAAAGGACACTGTGTCTGCAGATCAGAAGGCGCCTGAAGCCGTAGCTGCTTCGGCCACTGAGACCACTGCCCCCGCAGCTGCCGACGACCGCCGTGGTGGCGCTCGTCGTGGCGAGCGTGGCGACCGTGGCCAGGGCCGCGGCGACCGTGGTGGCCGTGGCGGCCGCGACGGCGGCCGTGAAGCCGAGAAGAGCCAGTTCGTAGAGCGCGTCGTTACCATCAACCGCGTTTCCAAGGTGGTCAAGGGTGGTCGTCGCTTCAGCTTCACCGCCCTGGTCGTCGTCGGAGACGGCAACGGCATGGTCGGCGTCGGCTACGGCAAGGCCAAGGAAGTTCCCGCCGCTATCGCGAAGGGCGTAGAAGAGGCCAAGAAGTCCTTCTTCCGCGTACCCCGCGTTGGCAGCACCATCCCGCACCGCGTGCAGGGTGAGGCAGCTGCCGGCGTCGTAATGCTGCGTCCGGCTTCCGCCGGTACCGGTGTTATCGCCGGTGGTCCGGTCCGCGCGGTACTGGAGTGCGTGGGTATCCACGACATCCTCTCCAAGTCGCTCGGTTCCTCCAACGCCATCAACATCGTTCACGCGACTGTTGATGCCCTGAAGCGCCTCGAAGAGCCGGCAGCAGTGGCAGCACGCCGCGGCCTGCCCCTCGACGAGATCGCTCCGGCTGCACTGGTGAAGGCCCTCCTGAACACCAAGGCAGGTGTCTAGTAATGGCTAAGAACCTGATCCCCTCCGACGCACAGTTGGAGATCACTCAGATCAAGTCCGCCATTGGCGGCAAGCAGAACCAGCGCGACACCCTTCGGTCCCTCGGCCTGAAGCGGATCGGACACACCGTTGTCCGCACCGCCGACGCCGTGACCGTTGGCATGCTCAACACGGTTCCGCACCTGGTAAAGGTAGAGGAGGCGAAGTAAATGGCAGAGAACACTGCTGATAAGGCACAGAGCGCCTCTGCTGAGAAGCAGAACGCCCTGAAGGTTCACCACCTGCGTCCCGCGCCGGGTGCCAAGACCGCCAAGACCCGTGTTGGTCGTGGTGAGGGATCCAAGGGTAAGACCGCCGGTCGCGGTACCAAGGGTACTGCAGCCCGCTACCAGGTGAAGGCTGGCTTTGCCGGCGGCCAGTTGCCGCTGCACATGCGCCTGCCGAAGCTTCGCGGCTTCAAGAACCCGTTCCGGGTTGAGTTCCAGGTTGTAAACCTGGACAAGCTCAACGAGCTGTTCCCGGAAGGTGGCGCAGTCACCGTGGAGAACCTGGTCGAAAAGGGTGCCGTTCGCAAGAACCAGCCCGTCAAGGTGCTGGGCACCGGCGACATCACCGTCAAGGTCGACGTCACCGCCCACGCATTCTCGGCCAGCGCCGCTGAAAAGATTGCTGCAGCAGGCGGAAGCACCACCGCCCTCTAGGGATTGGTGGGCGAAAGCCTGTTGGGAAACTCCCGGTATGCGGGGCTACGGCCCCGGATACCGGGAGTTTTTCGCATCCAACGGCAAGTCTTTTTGCGACCATCCGGCGCACATGCGAATGCAGGATTGTCCGCACGGCGCATCCAACAGTTAGACTCGGTTGTCGGGATCCATAGATCCCCATCACACCCCGCTTTTTTACACCACAGGAGGACGCTTGCTTAGCGCATTTGGCCGGGCCTTTCGCACGCCTGATCTGCGACGCAAGTTGTTGTTCACGCTGGGAATCATCACCATTTTCCGCTTGGGTGCTTTCATTCCCTCGCCCGGTGTCAATTACCAGAATGTCCAGCAATGCTTGCAGAACGGTCAGACCGCAGGCGGGCTCTACCAGCTCGTCAACCTGTTCAGCGGCGGCGCGTTGCTCCAGGTGTCCATCTTCGCCCTGGGCATCATGCCGTACATCACGGCAAGCATCATCGTGCAGCTGCTCCGGGTGGTTATTCCCCGCTTCCAGCAGCTGTATGAAGAGGGCGCGTCAGGGCAGTCCAAGCTGACCCAGTACACGCGGTACCTCACCATCGCCCTGGGCCTCCTTAACGCCACCACCCTGGTTTCGCTGGCCCGATCCGGGCAGCTCCTGCCCGGATGCAACCTGCCGATCATTCCCGATTCCAGCGTGATCACCACGATCCTGCTCATCATCACGCTGACCGCAGGTACCGGCCTGATCATGTGGATGGGTGAACTGGTAACCGAGAAGGGCGTGGGCAACGGCATGTCGCTGCTCATCTTCACCTCCATCGCGGCCACCTTCCCCACCTCCCTCGGCGCCATCTGGACCGCGCAGGGCCCGGGAACGTTCTTCATCGTCCTGGCCGTGGGCCTCCTCACCGTGGCCCTGGTGGTCTTCGTCGAGCAGTCCCAGCGCCGCGTGCCGGTGCAGTACGCCAAGCGGATGATCGGGCGCAGGACCGTGGGAGGTACCAGCACGTACATCCCCATCAAGGTCAACATGGCGGGCGTTATCCCCGTAATCTTCGCGTCCTCCATGCTTTACCTGCCGGGGCTGATTTCGCAGTTCAACCAGCCGCGCCAGGGTGAGCCGCTCCAGCCATGGGTGGAGTGGATCAACAACAACCTGGTCCGCGGGGACCAGCCGATCTACATGGTGCTTTACTTCGCCATGATCGTGTTCTTTACCTACTTCTACGTGGCGATCACCTTCAACCCTGAAGAAGTGTCGGACAACATGAAGAAGTACGGCGGCTTCATTCCAGGTATCCGCGCCGGCAAGCCGACCGCTGACTACCTGCAGTACGTGCTTTCCCGGATCACCCTGCCCGGTGCCCTCTACCTGGGCTTCGTGGCACTGATTCCGCTGGTGGCACTGGTACTGATCAACGCAAACCAGAACTTCCCGTTCGGTGGCACCTCGATCCTGATCATGGTGGGCGTTGGCCTGGAGACCGTCAAGCAGATTGATGCGCAGCTACAACAACGTCACTACGAAGGGCTTTTGCGATGACGAGAATGCTGATTATTGGACCTCCCGGTTCCGGAAAAGGAACACAGGCGGAGCGGATTTCGGAGCGCCTCGGTGTTGTGGCGATCTCCACCGGCGACATCTTCCGCGCCAACGTCAAGGGCGAGACCCCGCTTGGCATCGAAGCCAAGAAGTACATGGACGCCGGGGACTTCGTTCCGGACAGCGTGACCAACAAGATGGTGCGCGACCGCCTCGGCGAGTCCGACGTCGAAAATGGTTTCCTGCTCGACGGGTACCCCCGCACGACCGCGCAGGTGGACTACCTCGACGAGATCCTGGCCGACAGCGATGAGAAGCTCGACATTGTCCTGCAGCTCACGGCCGATGACGAGGAACTGGTGCACCGGCTGCTCGGCCGGGCGAAGGAGACAGGCCGGAGCGACGACAACGAAGCCGTCATCCGCCACCGGTTGGACCTTTACCACGAGCAGACGGAAGCCGTGGTCGCGAAGTATGCCGAACGCGGGATCCTTACCCAGGTCGATGGCATCGGTGGCATCGACGAGGTAACCGACCGCGTGATGCAGGCCATCAAGGCAGCACAGGCAGCCTGATCCAGGCAAAAGCTTTTCGAGGCTCCTCCCTCTCCGGGGAGGAGCCTCAGCCATTTGAAAGGAAACACCCATGGCATTCGGACAGCCCCGCATCGAATACAAGACCAACGCCCAGATGCGCACCATGCATGACGCCGGCCTCGTCCTCAGCCGCGCCCTCGATGCCGCAGTTGCGGCCGCCGTTCCCGGGGTGACCACCAAACACCTCGACGACGTGTTCGCCGCCGTCCTGAATGAGGCAGGGGCAAAATCGAACTTCCTCGGCTACCACGGGTTCCCGGCCACCATCTGCACCTCGGTGAACGAGGAGGTGGTGCACGGCATTCCAGGCAGCCGCGTCCTGCGCGACGGCGACATCATTTCCATTGACGGCGGAGCCATCGTCAACGGCTGGCACTCCGATTCGGCACGCACCGTCATCGTGGGAACTGCTGACCCCGAGGACCAGCGGCTGTCCGACGTCACGCGGGCGGCAATGTGGCGGGGGATCGCCGCCCTGGCAACCGGCAAGCACGTCGGCGACATCGGCGCAGCCATCGACGACTACGTGTCCTCGGTGCCGGGAAAGCCGTTGGGCATCCTTGAGGACTATGTGGGCCATGGCATCGGTTCGGAGATGCACATGCCGCCGGACGTCCTGAACTACCGCACCAACCACCGTGGCCCGAAGATCCGTCCCGGCCTTTGCCTGGCGATTGAGCCCATGCTTGTGCGTGGCAGCATCGAGACTGCCGTGCTCGAGGATGACTGGACAGTGGTGACCACGGATGGACAGCGCTCCTGCCAGTGGGAGCACTCCGTTGCCGTCCATGACAAGGGCATCTGGGTCCTGTCCGCCCCCGACGGCGGCGCGGAGCACCTGGTGCCGCTGGGCGTAACCCCCGTCGCCATCCCGTAAGGCACCCTTCCTTCCTGATTTCGACACCGAAAATCCCTGGGGACCTCCATATATGGGGGTCCCCAGGGATTTTTTGGTTCGTCAGGTTTTACCCGTGTCGCCGGAGTGCATCGAGGGCAGAATGGGTGCCATGGGAGCCATCACCGATGTGCCCGGAATCCGGGTCGGCCATGCACAGAAGTCCGGGGCCGGGTGGCTGACCGGAGTAACCGTGGTACTTCCGCCGCCCGCGACGGTAGGGTCCGTGGATGTCCGGGGCGGCGGTCCCGCGACCCATGAGACAGACGCACTGGATCCCACCACCCTGGTCAGCGTGGTGGATGCCGTGGTGCTGACAGGTGGCAGCGCCTACGGACTCGCGTCCGCCTCCGGGGCCCAGCGCTGGTGCGAGGAAAACGGCCGCGGCTTCCCGGTGCCCGGGGGAGTGGTCCCGATCGTTCCGGCCGCGGCGATCTTCGACCTGGGCAGGGGAGGGGACTTCGCGGCACGGCCGACGCCGGAGATGGGTTATGCGGCAACTGCTGCCGCTGCGGCGCACATGGAAAGGCACGACGTCGAACGCGGCAACATAGGCGCCGGCACCGGAGCGGTCATCGGGCGTACGTTCAAGGGCGGATTGGGCACCGCCTCGGCCACCCTGGGCAACGGTGTGGTTGTTGGGGCAATCGCGGTGGTGAACGCGTTCGGCCTCCCGGTAACGCCGTCGGGGAATCATGAACCCTCCGCAGGCTCGCGGGCAGGCGCGCGCGTCCGGGTTCCCGATTCTCCTTTAGGGAGTTCCGCCCCGCTCAACACCACGCTGGTGGTTGTCGCAACCAACGCTGCCCTGGATGTGGCCGGGTGCCGGCGGACCGCATCTGCCGCCCATGCCGGAATTGCCAGGGCCCTGGATCCTTCCCATACCCTCGCCGACGGCGATACCGTCTTCTGCCTCGCGACCGGGGCTGTACCGCTGGACCGGACAGACGAAGCCGCCCTGATCGGCAGCCTGATCGCACTGCAAAGTGCGGCAGCCGACGTCGTACGCCTGGCAATTCTTGACGGCATCGCAAGTGCGGAAGCCATCAACACTCCAGGCGGCAGCTTCGGTGCGTATGGCCGCCCGATGCGCTAGCATTGCTGGATTTAACTTTCGTCCCGCTATGGCGTAGTGTTGTTTGTTGGTTGTCTGGACTGCCACGCCCTTTTGGGGGCCTGGAGCCGGCAATCGATCCAACAAAAACGTTCGTGGTCATGACCGGTGCAATCCGGCAGGACGGCGGCAACAACAGTTAGCGGAGGGTATGGCCAAGAAGGACGGGGTCATTGAGATCGAAGGCGTTGTGACCGAGGCGCTGCCTAACGCGATGTTTCGCGTTGAGCTCACCAACAAGCACATCGTTCTGGCACACATCTCTGGAAAGATGCGTCAGCACTACATCAGGATTCTCCCTGAGGACCGCGTAGTGGTGGAGCTGAGCCCGTACGACCTCACCCGTGGTCGTATCGTCTACCGCTACAAGTAAATGGCTGGGCGCGTCAGTGCGAACTGATTGCCGCTCCAGCTGACCAACTGTCACACGCAAAGGAATGCCATGAAGGTCAAGCCGAGCGTCAAGCAGATCTGCGAAAAGTGCAAAGTGATCCGCCGTAATGGCCGGGTCATGGTGATCTGCGAGAACCCGCGCCACAAGCAGCGCCAGGGCTAA
>NZ_JAPSHI010000038.1:0-23628 GCF_031180005.1 Paenarthrobacter sp.
TACCGCTGGCGCAGGCCCGCGGTGCCGTCACCGCGGGCGGTCCGGCATCAGAATCTGGTCACGGCGGTCACCGGCCTGTACGAGAAGGAAGAAGGCCGTGCCGGCCGTGATCAGCTGACTCTTTTGCTGAACGCGGCCGGGACCAAAGTCTCCGCCCCCACCGTGGGGGCCATCATGCGCGAAAAGGGCTTGCGGGCCATCCGAACCCAGGCCTGGAAACAGACCACGGTTCAGGACCCGCAGGCCAAGACCGCCCATATCGAGAACCACATGCTCGATGACCAGGGAAAACGCGACTTCACCTCCACAGTCCCCGGGACCCGACTGGTCGGTGACATCACCTACCTGCGCACCGGTGAGGGCTGGCTCTACCTGGCCACCGTCATCGATCTGTTTTCCGGCATGGTCATCGGCTGGTCCATGGCTGCCCACATGCGGGCAAGCCTGTGCACCGCGGCATTGCAGATGGCCCGGAACCACGGACACCTCAGCGGTCCCTCGGTCATCTTCCACTCCGACCGCGGTACCCAGTACACCTCCGACGAATTTCAGAACTGGTGCGGCAGCAACAGCGTCACCCAGTCCATGGGCAAAGTCGGCGTCTGTTGGGACAACGCAGTCGCGGAGAACTTCTTCTCGCACCTGAAAACCGAGTTCTACCACCACCGGCGCTTCACATCCCGGCTCGCCGCCCGGACCGGAGTAATGGAATACATCGAGGGCTGGTACAACCGCCGCCGACCCAACAGAAGGGCCGGCGGCGCAGCCCCACTAACCGCCCACACCACCTACAACCCCCGCCGCCAGCAACCCCTGGCAGCCTAACCAAAAACAACGAAACCTGTCTCAAAAACTTGACGAGCGCAAAACCTGTCTCAAAAACTTGACGAGCGCATAGGGATGTGCGAGAGCGTCGGTCGGAAGCCGTAGGGATGAGAGAGAGCGTCGGCCGGAAGCCGTAGGGATGTGAGAGAGGGTCGGCCGGAAGCCGTAGGGATGTGCGAGAGGGTCGGCCGGAAGCCCTAGGGATGTGAGAGAGCGCTGGTCGTAAGCCCTAGGCAGGTGCTGATGCAACGCCAGGGGCGAGGAACCGCTTGCCGTTGACCCGCTCCGATGCGCCCACCCGGTCCAGGTACGGCGTAATGCCGCCCAGGAACATCGGCCACCCGGCGCCCATGATGACGCAAAGGTCGATGTCTTCGGGTCCGGCCACGACACCTTCTTCGAGCATCAGCCCGATCTCCTCGGCCAGGGCATCCTGGGTTCGCCGGAGGACTTCCTCGCCAGTGGACGGGGTGTTGCCAAAGGACATGATGGCCAGCGTCTCCGCCGGTATGACAGGAGTTCCGTCAGGGCCCGGGACCCAGAGGCTCTTCACTCCGTTGTCGATGAGTTTCTGCAGGTTCTGCGAGACCGGGAACCGGTCCCCGAACGCGGCGTGCAGCGACTCCTGGACATGCTGCGCTACCGGCAGGCCAACCATGGCACTCAAGGTAAACGGCGACATTGGCAGTCCCATGGGGCGCAGCGCGCTGTCTGCCACCTCCGCCGGAGTCCCTTCGTCGAACGCCGCGATAACCTCGCCCATGAGGCGAAGCAGGATACGGTTGACCACGAAGGCTGCGGCATCCTTGACCAGAACAGCGGTCTTTTTGAGTCCCTTGGCGAGTTCGAACGCGGTGGCCAGGACGGCGTCGTCGGTCTTTGGGGCCCGAACGATCTCCAACAGCGGCATGACAGCCACCGGGTTGAAGAAGTGGAAGCCCACGAGGCGTTCGGGGTGCTTCAAATCTTCGGCCATGGCAGTGACGGACAGTGAAGACGTGTTCGTGGCAAGGATGCATTCAGGAGAAACGATCGCTTCTACCTCGGCGAAGACCTGCTTCTTGATGTGGAGTTCCTCGAAGACGGCTTCGATGACGAAGTCGGCGTCGGTGAAGGCTTCCTTCGAGACAGAACCCGTAATGAGGGCCTTGGTCCTGTTGGCGGCGTCCTGCTTGATCCGCTTCTTGGCAAGCAATTTGTCGACTTCGGCGTGGACGTACGCGACGCCCTTGTCCACCCGTGCCTGGTCGATATCGGTCATGACCACCGGGACTTTCAGCTGCCGGGCGAACAGCAGTGCAAGCTGGCTTGCCATGAGCCCTGCACCTACCACGCCGATCTTGGTGACCGGGCGGGCCAGCTTGCGATCCGGGGCGCCCGCGGGACGCTTGGAGCGCTTTTGGACGAGATCCAGGAACGCGTACACGGTGGAGCGGAATTCGTCGGTTTGCATGAGCCCCGCGAGAGTCTCACACTCGAGCTCAGCCGACCCGGCTTGGGTCATGGTGCGGTTGGCCTCCATGACGTCCAGGACCTTGCCCGGGGCGGGGGAGGCGTTGGAGGTCTTGGACTCCACAAAAGCCCGTCCTGCGGCTACCGCAGCTGTCCAACGGGCGGCGACTGTGTCATCGGTGGCGTCAACGGAGTTCTTACGCTCAGGCGTCACCTCGCCGGAAATTACCCGCGCCGCCCACGCGAGCGACTGCTCCACGAAATCGGCCGGTTCGAACATGGCATCGGCCACGCCGAGCTCGAACGCCTCTGGTCCGGTGAGCGTCCGGTTGTTACTGAGGGGATTCTCAATCATCACCTTGACGGCGTTCTCGGGACCGATGAGGCGGGGCAGGATGTAGACGCCACCCCAACCCGGGACGAGGCCGATGAACGCCTCAGGCAAGGCCAGGGCGCCGGCACCCGTGGAGACGGTCCGATACGTGGACTGCAGGGCGATCTCCAGCCCGCCGCCCAGGGCAAGGCCATTGATGAAGGCGAAGCTCGGAACACCCAGGTTGGCAAGGGTGCTGTAGACGGCGTGGCCAAGCTGCGCCATCCAGAGGCCATGCTCGCGTTCCTTGAGTGTCTTTACGGCGGAAAGGTCGGCACCGGCAACCAGGAAGTACGGCTTTCCCGTGACGCCGACGCCAACAATCTCTCCCCGCGAGGCCCGCTCCTTGAGCTTCTCCAAAACGTCGCCGAGCTCAACGAGCGTATTGGGCCCCAGCGTGGTGGGCTTGGAGTGGTCAAGGCCATTGTCCAAAGTGATCAGTGCGAAGGTCCCCGCGCCCCCCGGCAACTGGATGTCCTGCACATAGGAGTGCGTGACAATCTCATCAGGGAAAAGTGCGGCGAGCTTCTGGAATTCGGCGGCGCTCATGCGGCAGCTCCTTCGGTGGTGGCAGCGGTGGCCTGGTCAGTGGTGAACGATTCGTAGGCGGCATGGTGCGGGTTCTCCCAGATCACCGTGGCGCCCATGCCCAATCCAATGCACATGGTGGTAATGCCGTAGCGGACGGAGTGGTCTTCCTCGAATTGCCGCGCGAGCTGGTTCATCAGGCGGACGCCCGAGGAAGCAAGTGGATGTCCGACGGCGATCGCACCGCCATAGCGGTTGACCCGGGGATCGTCATCGGCGATGCCGAAGTGGTCCAGGAAACTGAGGACCTGGACGGCGAAGGCCTCGTTGATTTCGAAGAGCCCAATGTCCTCGATGCCCAGCCCTGCGTTCTTCAGTGCCTTTTCCGTGGCGGGAACCGGTCCGATGCCCATAACCTCGGGTTCGACACCGGCGAAAGCGTAGGAGACCAGGCGCATCTTGACTGTGAGGCCCAGTTCTTCAGCCGCTTCGGCCGAAGCGAGAACCGCCGCCGTGGCGCCGTCGTTCAATCCTGCAGCGTTGCCTGCGGTGACGCGACCATGCGCGCGGAACGGGGTCCGAAGTTCGGCCAGGTCGGCAACAGTGGTGCCGGGCCGCGGCGGCTCGTCCGCTGTGTGCAGTGCCCAGCCCTGGCCGGGCTTCATGGTGGCTACGGGGACCAGGTCGTGCTGGATTTGTTCATTGGAGTAGGCTGCAGCGAGCTTGGCCTGGGAGGCCGCCGCATAGGTGTCCGTGCGGTCCTTGGTGATCGCGGGGAAGCGGTCGTGCAGGTTCTCGGCCGTGTTGCCCATGTTCAGCGCTGCGGGGTCCACCAGGCGTTCGGACATAAACCGCGGATTGGGATCGGCGCCTGCGCCCATGGGGTGGTTGCCCATGTGTTCAACGCCGCCTGCAATCACGACGTCGTAGGCACCGAAACCGATGCCGCTCGCCGTCGTCGTTACTGCGGTCATGGCACCTGCGCACATGCGGTCGATGGCGAAGCCGGGTACCGTGCGGGGGAGCCCGGCCAACAGTGCCGCTGTGCGGCCGATGGTGAGGCCTTGATCCCCGGTCTGGGTGGTGGCGGCGATGGCGACTTCGTCGATCCGGTCCGCGGGCAGTGAGGGATTCCGGCGCATCAGTTCGCGGATGCACTTCACCACGAGGTCATCGGCGCGGGTGCCCGCATAGATGCCTTTTTCGCCGGCCTTTCCGAAGGGGGTGCGCACACCGTCCACGAAGACGACGTCGCGGACGTTCCTCTGAGCACTGCGTGATGGACTCATGTAATAACTCCTCGTTGAGACATGGCGCCGAGTCCCGCGTCGCGGGGGCTTCGGCTGGCATTGGGTCCAATGTTACTCGTGGGTAACTTAGCTTGCAAGACCCGCGGCGCAGGCGTTGCCCACTAGTCCTCGGGGACGCGAAAGGCCTGCCACCATGAACTTCAGTTCGGGTGACAGGCCTCAAAGCGGGCGGGAGCTCAGCCGGCATTGCTGGAAGGTTGCGCGTCCTTGGACGTTTGAACTTCCTTCCCCTTGGACTCTTTGCCGGGAAGCGGAGCCGGGTTCAAGCACGCTTCGGTAAGTATCGGAGCGGCAAAGGAGATTTGCCACTCACGCGCACCCAGGGACCGCAACTCTGCAGCGATGGACTCCAAAGAAACATCAGCCGGAGGGCGCCAGGTAACCCGTCGCAAATAGTCTGGTGTCAGTAAGTTCTCCACGGGCAGCTTCAGCTCATCTGCCTTTGCCTGCAGGGCTGGCCTGGCGGTGGCAAGGCGTGCTGCGGCCTCGGGATCCCTGTCCGCCCAGACCCGTGGCGGAGGCGGGGCGTTGGTGGGTAAGTGCAGGGGTGGGAGATCCGTGAGCGTCCTGGCGTTGGTGATGCAACGGAGCCAGCGCGGGGCTTCCCTCTGGGCGGACCGGCCGTGGAATCCTTTGGTGGCCAGTAGCTGCGGCACGGTGGTGGGCATGGCTTTGGCTGCAGCCACCAGCGCCGAGTCAGGGATGAGCCGGCCGGGAGCTACGTCCCGTTTGCGTGCCAGTTGGTCGCGTTCAAGCCAAAGCTCACGTACAGCTGCCAATTGGCGGCGGTCGCGTATCTGATGGAGCCCGGAGGTCTTCCGCCAAGGATCCACGCGCGGGGCGGAAAGTCCTGCGGCGAGGATGCCGGCAAACTCCTGTTCGGCGTATTCAAGCTTGCCGTCAGCCTCGAGCAACTCGATGAGTTCCTCGCGGAGTTCGGCGAGGACTTCGACGTCGAGCGCTGCGTAACGCAGCCAGGGTTCCGGCAGGGGGCGTGTGGACCAGTCGGCAGCGGAGTGTTCTTTCGCGAGGCCGAATCCCAGAAGTTGTTCAATGACGGCGGCAAGGCCCACCCGGGGAAGGCCCGCGAGGCGGGCTGCAAGTTCGGTATCGAAGAGCTTGTCCGGCCACATGCCGAGCTCCGATAGGCAAGGGAGGTCCTGTGAGGCCGCGTGGAGGATCCATTCGACCCCGCGGAGGGCGTCATTGATGATGTCCAGGTTCTCGAATGGTTCGGGATCGATCAGCCAGGTTCCGGCGCCCTCGCGACGGATCTGTACCAGGAAAGCCCGTTGCCCGTAGCGGAACCCGGAAGCGCGTTCTGCGTCAACTCCGGCAGGTCCTGTGCCGATGGTGATTGCGGCTGCGCACCGCTCCAGCCCGGACGGGGTGTCGATGACCAGGGGTACGCCCTCGCGGGGAGTGTCGAGATCGATGATTTCAGGGACGTGGCTATCGAAGCCGTCTACCTTGATGTGGGTGGTGGGATCAGCAACCGGGTCGCCGGCCGTGGTGTTTTCCGGATTTTCAGGGGTCATGGTGGGTTAAGCTTACCGATTCCGGCCGCAGCGGCATTTTGCGCGACCATTTTGATTACCCGTGGACGCGATTCTCACCCTCAATTGAGTCTCCTGTTGGGCAGTCCGGTAACTCCTGGAGGCAGGGGCGGCAGGCCAGCGAAGGTACAGACCATGTCGGACCACGCTTCGAGGTGGGCTTGAACATCCTGGCTTGCCGGTGTCCAGGATGCGCGGAGTTCTATGTCTATGGTGTCGGGCCGTTCAGCCAAGGTGCCGAAGCTTTCGGAAAGTATCCTGGTGGCGGTGCCGCCAGCGGCCCGATAGGGCGCGGCATGGTTCTCCAGGGCGTCCACAAGCCAGGTCCAGGCAACAGAGCCAAGCATGGAGTCGTTGCCCATCTCAGCGTCCATTTGGGCCCGAATGTAGGTGACGATTCGGAACTCTCCCTCCCAAACGGCAGAACCGTCGGGGTCGTAAAGGAGGATAAAGCGGCCGGTGGCCAGTTCGTCGTCCTCTTCGCTTGAGGGGCTGCTGCCTTGGTTCGCGGCGAAGGCCTTGGCAGCTGGTCCATGGACGGGAACTTGGCGGGTTGCCGCAGTGGGGCTGAAAACTTCGGCTCCCAGGGCAACTGCGTAGGGAGCCAAGCGGGCAGGGGCGGGGATTTCGTCAAGCCGCAGTTCGCTGCGGCATTGTGCTTTTCGTAGCGATCCCAAGGCGAAGAGAAATTCCGAGGGAACCTGTGCGAGGGCGTTCACCATCGCAGATTATGCGTCCGGGGCAGCGAATCTGCGCAGGCTCGCCGCCCCGGTTTGCACGTGTTACTTGTTAGGCCAGTTCGCGCTTAATTGCCGCCACGAAAGCGTCAATGTCTTCCTCCGTTGTATCGAACGAACACATCCACCTGACTTCGCGGCGGGCGGCATCCCAGTCATAGAAGGCGAAAGATTCACGCAACTTGTCCGCCACGCCTTCAGGAAGGATGGCGAAGACGCCGTTGGACTGCGTTGCCTGGGTTGGCTCCACGCCGTCGAGTCCTTCAACTGCCGTTCGCAGGCGGACGGCCATGGCGTTGGCATGGGCGGCAGAACGCAACCAGAGGCCATCCTCCAGCAAAGCGATGAACTGGGCCGAGATAAAGCGCATCTTCGATGCCAATTGCATGTTCATTTTGCGCAGGAACTTCAGGCCGTCAGCTGCCTCCGGGTTCAGGGCCACCACGACTTCACCAAAAAGAAGTCCGTTCTTGGTGCCGCCAAAGGACAGGATGTCCACGCCGGCGTCGCGGGTGAACGCGCGGAGGGGAACGTCCAGGTACGCTGCGGCGTTCGCAAGCCGGGCGCCATCCATGTGCAGCTTCATGCCTTTGGCATGGGCATGGTCGGCGATGGCCCGCACTTCTTCCGGCGTATAGCAGGTGCCAAGTTCAGTGGTTTGGGTAATGGACACCACCAGCGGCTGGGCGCGGTGCTCGTCGCCCCAGCCCCAGGCCTCCCGGTCGATCAGCTCGGGCGTGAGCTTGCCGTCCTCCGTGGGCACCTGCAGGAGCTTGATCCCGCCCACCCGTTCCGGTGCACCGTTCTCGTCCATGTTGATGTGTGCTGTGGATGCGCAGATCACCGCACCCCAGCGGGGAAGGAGTGATTGCAGGGCCAGGACGTTGGCACCAGTGCCGTTGAAAACCGGGAAGGTCTCGATGCCCGGGCCGAATTGCTGCTCCAGTACCTCTTGCAGCCGTGCTGTGTAGACGTCATCACCGTAGGACACCTGGTGCCCGCCGTTGGCGGTTGCCAGTGCTGAGAGGATCTCCGGATGTACGCCGGAGTAGTTGTCCGATGCGAACCCACGAACCGCAGGGTTGTGCAGTTGACCCGCGCCGGAGGTTTCGGTGGCGCTGTGGATTGCCTCTGTTGTGCTCGTCACTTGTTCATTCACGCTTTCAAGTCTATTTGGCCGGCAGGATTCCATGTGGCCAGCAGGATGCGCTGACCGTTGAGGGTGGCGGCGGGTTGTTCAAAGAGTCCGACGGCGGCAGCCGCCAGTTCTTCAACGTCCGTGAAGCCGGGAAATCGCCTTTCGGGATGGGCCTCCCGCATGGCTCGGTCCACGAGGGCTTTGACCACGAAAATTACTGCCGCGCTGTGCTGTTCAGTGGGTGCGTCAGGGTTTCCGGCGCTTCCGGATTGCGCCCGCCGGAAACCATCCGCTACCGCCAGGGTCCAAGCTTCTGCGGCTGCTTTTGCCGCCGCGTAGCTGGCAGCCGCGGCTGTGGGAGCAGCGGCGGTGGTTGAGGACACCATGGCAAAACGACCGTGAGGGGATGCTTCAACTTGGTTGTAGAAGACCCGGGAGACGTTGCGAAGCGTGGTGACAGCGCTTCGTTCCATGGACTCCCAGTCCTCATCGGTTTGGTCTTCGATGCCCTTGGCGCCTCGCCAGCCGCCCACCAGGTGGATCACACCGTCGATGCCCTCGATGCCGAGGTCCCGGACGCCGGCTGCAAGTTCCCGTACCGAATCCAGGTTGGAAAGATCGGAAACCAGGGGAGTTGCCCCATTGCCGGCTTCAGCCGCGGCTGCTTTGATCCGGACGTCGTCCGAGCCAACTGTAAGCACCCTGTGACCGGCGGCCCCCAAAGCGCGAGCCACGGCGATGCCCGAAGCGCTGCTTCCTCCGGTCACAAGGATGGTCAGTGTGGTCATCAGGCCGCCGTCGAGCCAGTGATGCCGGTGGTGGACTCGATGACAGGGCGCATCTTCTTCTCCAGTGCTTCGTAGAACATGGACAGCGGGAACTCGTCATCCAGCACCTGGTCCGTGAGGCCGCGGGGCGGACCGTCCAAGGGCAGCGCCTCCGGGCCTTTGGCCCATACCGACGCCGGGTGGGGAGTCACGGTTCTCGAAATGAGCTCGTATGCCGCCAGCCAGTGGGCAGCCTTCGGGCGGTCAATCGAGCGCCAGTACAACTCTTCGATTTTGGCACCGAGTTCCACTACTACTGAGGCAGCTTCGTCCCAGTCGATGGAGAGCTTGCTGTCCGTCCAGTGGAGCACGTGGTGCTGGTGCATCCATGCGAACAGGAGTTGGCCGCCCAGGCCGTCGTAGTTACGGACGCGGCTGCCCGTGATGGCGAATCGGAAGATCCGGTCGAAGATCACTGCGTACTGGACGAGCTTTGCATGCTTGCGGGCATCGGGATCGGCTTGTTCGTCTTTTTCAATGCGTACGGACTCACGGAAGGCGGTCAGATCGCAGCGCAGCTCTTCCAGGGAGTAAAGGAAGAACGGCATTCGCTGCTTGATCATGAATGGATCGAAGGGAAGATCCCCGCGCATGTGGGTGCGGTCGTGGATCAGGTCCCACATGACAAAGGTTCGCTGGGTCAGTTCCTGGTCCTCGATGAGCTGCGCTGCATCCTCGGGGAGTTCCAGCGACGTGGTGGCCGCGGCTGCCTTGAGGACGCGGCGGAAACGAGCGGCCTCGCGGTCAGCGAAGATGGCGCCCCACGTGAAAGCAGGGGTCTCGCGGACGGCCACCGTTTCGGGGAAGAGTACAGCCGAGTTGGTGTCGTACCCGGGAGTGAAATCTACGAAACGGATGGGAACGAAGAGCTTGTTGGAGTACTCGCCAGCCTCCAGGCCTCCAATGAACTCCGGCCAGATAACCTCGACCAGTACAGCTTCGACCAACCTGTTGGTGCTGCCGTTCTGCGTGTACATCGGGAAAACCACCAGGTGCTGGAGGCCATCAATGCGCTGCTCCTGGGGCTGGAACGCCTGGAGGGAGTCCAGGAAGTCCGGCACCCCGAACCCGCCTTTGACCCACCGGCCGAAGTCTTCGACCAGGAGTTCCAGGTACCGGGCATCATGGGGGAAATGCGGTGCCAGCGCTGCGATGGCGCCGGTCACCGTCGCAACGAGGCCCGCTGCCTCGGGGTGGGCCGCGGAATCGGCAATGGAACCGTCCTGCTCCTGGTGACCCTGCAGTGCTGTAGCCGCAGCCTTCAGGGTCATCCATTCGGCGTTGTCGGCGGCGACACGCGGCAGGTTAGCGGTGGTGATAGTGGTCATGGAGCCCGGCCCTTTCGAAGTGGTGATTGCTTCTGGGCCGAGCGTAGCAAGCAAAAAGCGTTGCTAATCCAAGAATGGCTTGAGCATAAGAAACTCTTGGCCATCTTGTGCGTGAAGACGGCATAAGCTCCAGTCCGGAACTGCCTAGCTCTCTTCGGGCGTCACCAAGCGAAGCGAAACGGAATTAATGCAGAACCGCTGGTCCGTGGGCGTCCCGTAGCCCTCGCCCTCGAAAACGTGACCCAGATGCGAGTCACAGTTGGCGCAGCGGACTTCCACACGATCCATACCCATGGTGCGGTCATGGAGATACCGGACAGTACCTTCAGCCAAGGGTGCCCAAAACGACGGCCAACCACAATGGGAATCAAACTTCTCCCGGCTCGTGAACAACTGGCTGCCGCAAGCGCGACACTGGTACACGCCTTCCGTGTGGGTGTCCCAGTACTCGCCCGTGTACGGCCGCTCTGTGCCCGCCTGTCGAAGCACGCGGTATTCCTCGGGCGTCAGCTCCTCCCGCCACTGGGCATCGCTCTTTTCCACGGGCACAGAAGTTGTCTTGCTGATGTTGTCAGGAGTGTTCATGTCTAATGCAACGCTCACGAGTCGCCGATAAATCCCGAACCCGCGTACAGGTGGAGGACCGGAAGCCCCAGCTGGTCCTGCGCCTTATTGGCCCAGTCCGTGTGGAACGTGTCCGCAATGGCATGGGGCCGGGTAATTACCACAGCCTGGGCAGCGTCCACCGCCCGGACCTTCGCCACCAAGCCGGCCACGGCACCGCCGTCGACGACCTCCCCGGTTACGCCACCACCCAACCCGGCCAACGCTGTCAGCGATGCAGCCAACGTCTCCGAGGCTTCGGCGCGCTCAGCCTCCGGGTCAGGATGCTGTGCAGTGAGCTCGCGGAACGCCTTCGCGATATCAAGCAGCGACAGGTTCTCCAGGAAATCGACCAGAAGGTGTCGCTCTGTGTTCGAGGGGACCAAGACAATAAGGGGCGCATCACCGCCGTCGAGCAATTTGGCGATATTAACGCGGTCGTCGGGGCCCAGGGGCTCTTCAGTCAGGATGACGATGGGATCACTCATGGCTACAGCGTAGTCCCGGCGAACCGCTGTCCGCAGACTTTTCGAACTGTGATTCACGCGCCAGGATTCGCGCACAGTGCGCCGCGCGGTCCACGCCTGCCCCAAGCACCGCCGCTGAGCAGCCACAATGGAACCATGGCATCGACTACCCCGCCAGCGAGCGACGCTGCAGACAAGAAACTCTCCCTCCGCACCAAATGGGCAATCGCAGGCTTCCTGGCCGGCGGTACCGTAGCCGGTCTGGTAGGCGCGGGGTCCTCCGCGCTCGCCGTGTATTTTGCCCGCCGTGTCATTACGCCCGCGGCCCGGCACGAGGACCAGGAGGTGCTGGCCGTGATCCGCGGTGACAAGGGCCAACAGGTCATTCTCGCAGCCACCCCCGATACCACTATCGACGGCGTCTTCAGCCTCTTCTTCGCCGGCGGCCAAGGGCATGCGAGGATCGGCCGGATTGTGTCATATTCGCCCGCCGAGCAAACCGTGCTGCGTGAGGTCGAGGAAGTTTATAGCGGCAACCTTTCGGAGGCGCGCCGCGCTTGGTGGAGCGGTGCAACGTACCCGGATCCGGGCGCGATCGGGCTTGCTGCCGAGGACGTGGACATTGAGATCGACGGCGGGAAAGCACCCGCCTGGTTGATCCGGGCCGAAGCTTCGGCTGCTGCGCCAGTCTGCGCAATCATGGTCCATGGGCGCGGAGCCACGCGTCTGGAAGGCCTCCGTGCCGTCCGCGCAGCACGAGAACTCGGAATGGACAGCCTGTTGATCTCCTACCGCAATGACGGGCTCGCCCCCTCAGCGCCGGATGGGCGGTACGGCCTCGGATCCACCGAATGGCGCGACGTTGAGGCCGCGATCGAATACGCGCTCGACCAAGGTGCGCAGGAAATAGTCCTGTTTGGCTGGTCAATGGGCGGGGCGATCAGCCTGCAGACAGCGGACCTGTCCAAGCATCGCCACCTCATCCGCGCCTTGGTACTGGATGCTCCGGTCATCAATTGGGTCAATGTCATGGCCCATCACGCCGAGATGAACAGAATCCCCTACAACGTGGGTAGGTATGGACAGATGATGCTGGGCCATCCCTTGGGGCGCAGGCTGACCGGACTATCTGCGCCCGTGGACCTGAAGGCCATGGACTGGGAAACGCGGGCAGTCGAGCTGCGGACCCCCACCTTGCTGATCCACAGCGTGGACGACGACTACGTGCCCTTCGGGCCCTCAGCCAGCCTTGCTGAAAAGAACCCCGAGATGGTCACCTTTGAGCCGTTCGACGGCGCGCGGCACACCAAAGAGTGGAACGTGGACCCCGAACGGTGGGAGCGTGTGGTCCGCGCTTGGCTGCAGAGGCAACTGGCTCCCCGAAACAATCCCGGGCAGGCGGGCGCCATCGGGCAGCTTGGCTGAGGAACCCTGGCGGTTGCGGGTGGTCCCGCAGTGGTTTCGGGTCAGCCCTTGATGTTTGATGCAGTGCCGATGGGGGCCGTGATGGCCTTGGTGAGCCGGATGAGATCGGCCGGAGCCAGTTCAATGTCCAGTCCACGGCGGCCTCCGGACACAAGGAGGGTAGCCAAGTCCATGGCAGATTCGTCAAGGACCGTGGGGGAGGCCTGCCGCTGTCCCAGCGGTGATATGCCTCCCAGCACATATCCAGTGCGCCGTTCGGCGGCCTTGGGATCGGCCATTGCTGCCTTCTTGGCCCCGAGGGCGGCAGCGACGGACTTTAGGTCGAGGTTTCCGGACACCGGAACGATGGCCACTGCCAGACGGCCTTCAACCTCCACCATGAGGGTCTTGAAAACCCGCTCAGGCTCGATGCCGAGGACTTCCGAGGCCTCCAGGCCGTAGCTGGACGCCGACGGATCGTGGGCATAGGGGTGCAACACGAAGGGAACGCCGGCCGCTGCAAGTGCTGCAGTAGCCGGCGTTCCCTGTGAAGCCATCTTCTTGGCCATACCTGTGGTTATGCCCTTCAGTTTTCCAACGGGTCAGTTTTCCAGCCGGCTGGCGGCGGCGACTTTCCGCTTGATCCGGCCGAGCATGGCGGTCATTCCCCGCATGCGCAGGGGAGTGATGGCCCGTGTGAGGCCCAGCAACTCCGGCATATCGTCGGGCACGGCAAGGATTTCCTCAGCAGTCAATCCATCCAAGCCCTCATGCAGGACCCCTGCGAAACCACGGGTTGTGGGCGCCTCCTGGGGAGCTTTGAAGAAGAGGCGGTAGGCGCGGGCGCCGCCGTCGGGATTTTTCTCGGACTCAATGGTGAGAAACAACGGTGACTGGCACTCCACAACCTGTTCCAGCAGTTCAGGGTGGTCCTTCAAGCGCTCCGGAAGCTCCGGCAAACCCCTCGAGAATTCGAGCAGGAGTTGCAGGCGGTCAGGCTCCGTCAGTGCCTGGAAGTCATCGACGATTTCCGCCAGGGCGGTGGGCAAAGTGTTCGTACTCATCACTTCCAGCTTACGCACAACAGCGGTCAATGCATCTTGTGTGGCTGAACACTACGGATGCCCTGATAACTGGCCTGCTTGCTGACGAGCCCCTAGTTGCTGACGAGGGACGCAGGAACGGAACCGCGCTCGGCGCCCTTGACGATGGGAACCCGCACAGCGTTGCCCCACTCGGTCCAGGAACCGTCGTAGTTGCGGACGGTATCGAAGCCCAGCAGGTACTTCAGCGCGAACCAGGTGTGGCTGGACCGCTCGCCGATGCGGCAGTAGGCCACCACGTCATCGCCGGGTGCCAGTCCAGCCTCGCCGAGGTACAGGGCTTCGAGTTCTTCACGGCTCCGGTAGGTACCGTCTTCAGCCGCGGCGCGTGCCCACGGGATGGATGCGGCGGTGGGAATGTGGCCGCCTCGCAGGGCGCCCTCTTCCGGGTAGGCCGGCATGTGCGTGCGCTGTCCCGTGTACTCCTCAGGGGAGCGGACATCAATCAGGGGGTTGCCCAGATGGGCCAGGACGTCTTCCTTGAACGCGCGGATCGGAGCATCATTGCGCTCCACCTCCGGGTATTCACCCACTGAGGGCTGTGTGACGTCGGTGGTCAGCTCGCGGCCTTCGGCGATCCACTTGTCGCGGCCGCCATCAAGGAGGCGGACGTCCTCGTGGCCGAACAGCGTAAAGACCCAGAGCGCGTAGGCAGCCCACCAGTTGGACTTGTCACCGTAGATGACCACGGTGCTGTCGCGGGAGATGCCCTTGGAGGCCGCGAGGGCGGCAAAAGCGGCGCCGTCCACGTAGTCGCGGGTGACCTCGTCATTCAGGTCGGTGTGCCAGTCAATCTTGACGGCGCCCGGGATGTGGCCGGTTTCGTAGAGAAGAACGTCTTCGTCGGACTCGACAACCACAAGCTTGCCATCGGCAATGGCGCCGTCTGCAAGGGCTGCCGCGAGCCACTCAGTGGACACAAGGCGTTCGGGGTTCGCATACGATGCAAACTTTTCGTTCTGTTCAACTGGGTAGGACATGGTGATGGCCTTTCACTGACAACGGTCGGAGCCAGGCCGTGGAAGGTGGTGCAGGTGCCGGCCGGGCGTGCTCCAACACTAACCACGGGCAGCGAGGAATGCTTCCCTGTGGTCATACGGTGAAACATGGGCTTGGTCACGTGGCGGTTTTCCGAGTGTCTGATGCCGGTATTCTTGCTGGGGACCTAATACCGAAGGAACGGACCACCGTGGTAAAGATCGAACAACTGGCTGCCCGCACACCGGCAGTCTCCGTGGAGGAACTCCTCAAGGGTTTCTACCCGTCTCCGCGATTCGGAGAGGTATCGTTCGACAGCTACCGGCCGGATCCTTCCCAGCCGAGCCAGGCAAACGCAGTGAAGCTCCTCTCCGGATTTGCCGACGGCGTGGGATCCGATGACGGTGGCGGCCTCTTCAAGAAGTTGTTCGCCAAGAAAGCTCCGGCAACGAGGGCAGGAATCTACCTTGACGGCGGTTTTGGTGTGGGTAAGACCCACCTTCTGGCTTCCCTTTGGCACAGGTCACCGGGTCCCAAGGCCTTCGGCACGTTCGTGGAATACACCAACCTCGTGGGTGCGCTGTCCTTCCGCAAGACTGTGGAAGCACTGAGCAGCTACAAGCTGGTGTGCATCGACGAATTCGAACTTGATGATCCGGGAGACACCGTGCTCATGTCCCGGCTCATGCGTGAACTCGCCGACGCTGGCGTGAAGCTCGCGGCCACGTCCAACACCCTGCCCGGTTCCCTGGGTGAAGGGCGCTTCGCGGCAGTGGACTTCCAGCGTGAAATACAGGTTCTCGCCGACCAGTTCGACGTCGTCAGGATCGACGGCGAAGACTTCCGCCACCGCGGTTTGCCCGCGGCTCCCGCACCCCTCAAGACCGAAGAGCTCAAGCACCGTATGCGTGCTGAGTTCGACGGTAAGACTGTGGCTGTGGACGATTTCCGCACTCTCGTGAATCATCTGGCCGCCGTCCACCCGAGCCGTTACCGGCAGCTCATCTCGGGGGTGGAGGCCGTGGTGTGGAGCGACGTCGAAACCATCACCGAACAGGCCGTCGCCCTACGCTTTGTGGTTCTTGCGGACCGGCTCTATGACAAAGACGTGCCGATCCTGGCCAGTGGCGTACCTTTCGATCAGCTCTTTACCGAAGAGATGATGACCGGTGGCTACACGAAGAAGTACTTCCGTGCTGTGTCCAGGCTGACGGCTCTTGCCCGTGAGGCCCAGAACCACGAGCCTGCCTGAACCGGGTTTACGCGTACATCAGGCTTCCTGCCTGCTTCACGCTTTGTGAACAGGATCGCGACTTTTCAGCATCCATCGCACCAGGATGCCGCCCGCTAGCGCCCAGAAGGCAGCCCCGACGCCGGCGAAGCTCAGGCCTGATGCTGCCAGCAGGAAAGTGATGCAGGCCGGGATGCGTTCCTCGGCCACGGCCAGGGCGGAGGAGATGGCCGAGGCCAGTGTCCCAAGGAGGGCGAGGCCTGCCACAGTCTCAAGAAGTCCGGGTGGGGCTGCAGCCACCAAAGTAACCAGTGCTGCTGAGGCAACGGCCAGGATCAAATAGGCGAAGCCCGAGACGAAGGCCGCGATCCAGCGCCTGCCGTGGTCCTTGCCTGCCTCCTCACCCGCCGCCAAAGCTGCGCTGAGGGCGGCCAGGTTGATCGCATGGCCTCCAAACGGCGCTCCCGCGATGGTGCCCGCTCCGGTTATCAACATCGACGGCCGCCACGGGGTGGTGTAACCGAACGACTTCAGGACCGCGACGCCGGGAATGTTCTGTGACGCCATGGTGACGATGAACAAGGGCAGCGCCAAACCCACCGCAGCCTCCACGGTGAAGACGGGCGTGGTCCACTCCAGCCTTGGCAGGAGGCTGCCGCCAGGAATCTGAACGCCGTTGGACACGATGTGGACGCCGATGACCGCCAGTGCGACGAGCAGCGATGCCGGCACCGACCAACGTGGTGCGAATTTCATCAGGACCACCCAGCACAGCACCACCGGCGCGATGAACAGGGGAGCCGATCCCAACGATGTGAACGGTGCAAGGCAAAGGGGGAGCAGCACGCCGGCGAGCATTGCCTGTGCCAGTGCGGTGGGGATCTTCGCCATGATCCTCCCCAAGACGGGAAGGAGCCCTGTCAGGACGATCAGCACCCCGACGATGAGGAAGGCACCTACAGCAGCCGGCCAGCCGCCGTCGACCATTCCAGCGGAGGCGAGCAACGCCGCGCCGGGGGTGGACCACGCCAGAGTCACTGGCATCCGGGACCGCCACGAGAGCCACAGGATGCCCAGACCAAAGGTGAGTGTTAGCGCCAGTAAACCGCTGGATGCTTGGGCCTGGTTTGCCCCCACAGCCTTCAAACCTGCAAGGACTACAGCAAATGACGAGGTGAAACCCACTAGGGCGGTGACGATGCCTGCCGTGATGGGTGGTCCCAGCGTCTCCTTGGCGGCGCGGCTTTGGACGTCAGGGGTGGAAGCTGAAGGCATAACGTCCAACGTACCTGACCAGCCGGTTTAGCGGCTGCCCGTTAAACGCCAAGGGCACCGGTGGCGCCTCTCGGCGGGACCGGTGCCCCCTTGACGTATCTGGTACGGCGGCTCAGGCAGCTACGGCTGCTTCGGCTCATCCGTGACGGGAGCCTGTCCAGGCTGACCGTCGTTCTTGGCCACGAAATCGGAAGCGGCATTCTGGACTTTGTCGACGTGACCGGCGTACTTGCCGCCCGTCTTCTGATCCACAAAATCCCCGGCCTTGTCGATGCCATTCTTGATGGCTTCTTCGTTGCCTTGAATGAGACCCTGAGCCTTGCCCTTCAGGTCGTCAATTAAACCCACGGGCACCTCCCTTCCATTCGCGGAGCCAGTTCGCTCCTCCGCGTCCGACCCTAACACCAGTTCTTCGGGGTGCCAAGGGTTCGGCGGCGGCCTGTGGACAAACTACGCCAACGGCTGATTTTCGACCTTGTGGCGCGGGCTGTCCGGGTTCATGAGGGAGTGCCTGCGCCCATATGCGAAGTAGATGATCAGGCCGATGACCAGCCATGCCCCGAACCGCAACCACGTTTCCCAGTGGAGCTGGAACATGAGGAACGCCGATGCCAGGACACCGAAAGCGGGAACAACCGGCATGAACGGCAAACGGAACGTGCGCGGAGCGTTGGGCTTGGTGTAGCGGAAGACGATCACAGAAATGCAGACCACCACGAAGGCAGCCAGGATGCCGATGTTGGTGAGGTCGGCAACTTCCTTGATGGGGAAGACTCCGGCGAGGAACGCCGAAGCAACACCTGCGATCCACGTGACGCGCTGTGGAGTCCCGTGCCGGTCAGTCTTGGCAAACCAGCCGGGGAGAAGACCGTCGCGGCTCATGGAGAACCACACGCGGGTGACACCCAGGAGGAAGGTGAGCATCACGGTGAGGATGGACAGGACCGCGAACACCGAAATGATGGTGGCGATGACCGGCAGGCCGACGCCTTGGAACGCCGATGCGAAGCCGGCCGTGGGATCAATGTCCTTGTAGTTCTGCATGCCTGTGAGCACGAGTGTCGCGGCAACGTAAAGCAGCATGGCCACGATGAGGGACAAGATGATGGCCTTGGGCATGTGCTTCTTGCCGTCCTTGGCCTCTTCGGCGGCGGTGCTCATGGCGTCATAGCCGAAGACGGCGAAGAAGACGGTAGCGGCACCGGCCAGGACAGGGCCGAATCCACTGGGCATGAACGGGTTGTAGTTCTCGGTGTTGATGTAGAAAACACCCAGGCCGATGATGAACAGGATCAGGATGACCTTGATGGCAACCGCTACCAGTTCAAAGCGGCCAAATGCCTTGGTGCCCCGGCTCAGGATCCAGGTGACCAAGAGGCAGACGAGGATGGCCGGCAGGTTGATGATGCCACCCTTGCCCTCATCAGCCGTGGACGTCATCCACGTGGGCATGTGGATTCCGATGCCGGAAAGGAAAGCATCGAAGTAACCGGAGATGCCGATAGCCACCACTGCCACGATGGCGATGTACTCAAGCAGGAGATCCCAGCCGATGAACCAGCCGATGATCTCTCCCAAAGCAACGTAGCCGTAGGTGTAAGCCGATCCGGCGCGGGGGATCATGCCGGCGAATTCGGCGTAGGACAATGCTGCTGCGCCTGAAGCGAGACCGGCGATGAGGAACGAGAAGAGCACGGCAGGGCCGACGCCTGGGTTGCTCTCGCTGCCGTGGGCTACCAGCCCGGCCAATGAGAAGATGCCGACGCCGATAATTCCGCCGACGCCGATGGCTGTCAGCTGCCAGAGGCCAAGACTCTTAAAAAGTCCGCTGTGTTTGTTCTCTTCCTCAATGTCGTCGATGGGCTTGCGCCTCAGGACGGACTTGGAAACCGTCATTTGGTTCATGGGGGTACTCCTGCCGGTTGGCGTGGAACGGTGATGAGCTCGCAGTACATTATGCGAGTCGAATCACATTAGATAAAGCGACTTCTTCTGAGGGGTATCGGTTACTTCCATTAATGAATTGAGTATTCGCCGAATCAAGGCATAAAAAAAGCAGCTCCGAAGAGCTGCTTTCCCTATTTGGAGCGGACGACGAGATTCGAACTCGCGACATCCACCTTGGCAAGGTGGTGCTCTACCAGCTGAGCTACGTCCGCACATGTTGCCTGCCGGGCTGATGCCTGGCCAACAACTACAAACAAGTTGCCTTGTTTTGGTGGGCGATACTGGGATCGAACCAGTGACCTCTTCCGTGTCAGGGAAGCGCGCTACCGCTGCGCCAATCGCCCGTTACCGGGTCCTTCAAAAGGAGAGCGGACGACGAGATTCGAACTCGCGACATCCACCTTGGCAAGGTGGTGCTCTACCAGCTGAGCTACGTCCGCACATGTTGCCTGCCGGGCTGATGCCTGGCCTTCAACAACAAACAAGTTGCCTTGTTCTGGTGGGCGATACTGGGATCGAACCAGTGACCTCTTCCGTGTCAGGGAAGCGCGCTACCGCTGCGCCAATCGCCCATGCATCCAGCCAACAGCTGGAAGACATGGTTTTCACCGAGGTGGGTACGGGATTCGAACCCGTGTATACGGCTTTGCAGGCCGCTGCCTCGCCTCTCGGCCAACCCACCGTGTAAGCAGGATTCCGAGGAATTCTTGCCTTGACAGTGCCTTGCGAGCGGACGACGAGATTCGAACTCGCGACATCCACCTTGGCAAGGTGGTGCTCTACCAGCTGAGCTACGTCCGCAGTGTCGTTTCGGCGGGCAGCCCTGCAGGCATTCCGTCGCTTTCCGACGAGTAAAAACTCTATAGGAGGTTCCTGCAAACTCCAAATCGGTAGCCTGCTTTTGATCCTGAAGGTGGCTGGATCCTTGTATTTGCGCGGATTGCGGCAAGTTTCATGGCTGTAATTCCATGGATGTAGTTCGCTCCTTCGTGGTGGGGTTGCGCGCGTTTTGCATTCCGGCCATGGTCCGTTAGTGTTTTCTTTGCACCCGGGCGATTGGCGCAGTGGTAGCGCGCTTCGTTCACACCGAAGAGGTCACTGGTTCGAACCCAGTATCGCCCACCAACAGAAACCCCCGGAATTCCGGGGGTTTCTTTGGGTTTCTGAGGCTTTCTCACCGTGTCCGTGGTACCTGCGTGGGACTCGTGGATAGGTTTCCCTGGCGATGTGAGTTCCTCCGGCAGCTGGTTCGTATGGGGGCCCTGCCTGCCGAGTACCACGGGGGTACCACGCAGGTACCGCGGTGATTGCGTTTGTGTCAGGAGATGGCACTGGAGTAATTCAGGGTATTCAAGATAGCCCTCGGGATCTACTGAGCATCGAATCTCAGATCGTAAGGGCCCGGTAGGAAGCCGTTAAGCGCAGGAAGTCGCAGGGCGCGGGTAGCTTCCGCTGCCTAGGAATTTGTCGTGTGACCAAAACCATCTCCCCTCCGGCACGTGCCGATGATGTTCTCCGCGCTTATTCCCTTCCCGATGTTGCTGAACGCCTGGGCGTCAGCCTGAAGACCGTCCGCCGGATGGTGGATTCCGGTGAGCTGAAGACCTTCCACCCCTACCGCAAGGGCCGGACCGTTCGCGTAAGCGAGCAGACACTCCGCGATCTCTTTGCCGCTGGTGATACGTAGTCGGATGGGCGATGGCGTGTGGAAGAACTTATTGGGTCTGAAAAGATAGTGGGCTGCCTTTTGTGATCGTCGATGACGGGCTCATCGCATTTGAGGGTGTAGCCGGGGTCTGGATCCGCCGGTCTCGAGGAGTGACCGGGCGATGTAGTTGGCAAGGTTCCGAAAGCCGAGAGCGGAGCCACGGAGGTGTTCGAGCCGACCGTTGAGTGCTTCTGTAGGCCCATTGCTGGTGCCGGGCCGGTCGAAGTATCCGAGGATATCCCCGGCACGGCGTTTCAGTGTCCGGCCCAGCGTAATGACCTCGGTGAGCGCAGCGGGAACGCCGGAACTGATCGAACCGATCAGTTCTTGCATGAGCTGTTTGCCGCGCGTGCCGTCAGGGTCGCGATAGGCGGCGATGACGCGCTGGTAGATGCCCCAGGTCGCTTCGACTTCGGCATGGTTGGCCGCGGCGAAGAGGGCCTCCAGCCTGTCCTTCTGCTTCTCGGTGAGCAGGTCGTGTCCGGTGTGCAAGGTCCGGCGGGCAGCGTAGAGCGGGTCCCCGGACCGTCCGCGGTGCCCGATGGTCTGCTGCGGCACGCGCTGATGGCACCTGTCCAGGGCATCGCCGGCAAGCCGGACGACGTGAAACGGATCCATCACCTCAACGGCGTCCGGGAGTTCCTCGGCGGCTGCGGTCTTGAACCCGGTGAACCCGTCCATCGCAACGATCTCGATCCCGTCCCGCCAGGGCTTGGGCCGCTCGGCGAGCCAGGCCTTGAAGACCTGTTTCGAGCGGCCCTCGACCATGTTCAGCAACCGCGCCGGGCCAGTCTTGTCGCGGACCGGGGTGAGGTCGATGATCACGGTGAGGTACTTGTCCCCGCGCCGGGTGTGTCGCCAGACATGCTCATCGACGCCGATCACGGCGACGCCGTTGAGCCGGGCCGGGTCCTCGATCAACACCCGCTTGCCCTCGGCAAGGATCGCGTTGTTCGCGGTATGCCAGGACACACCCAGGCCTTCGGCCACGCGGGCGACGGTGAGGTGCTGGCACACGATGCCCTCCAGCGCCCAGCGCAGCCCGCGGCGGGAGATCTTCGCCCGTGGCTGAGCGGCTTTGGAGATGTCTTGCCGCCACACCCGACCGCACCCGGTGCATTTGTAGCGGCGGACCCTCACCAGCAGCGTCGTCGGACGCCAGCCCAATGGTTCGTGCGCGAGCGGCCGTGTGACCGTGCCGCGGGTGATGCCCTGCGCACCACACGAACGGCACCAGTCGTCCGGATCAACGGCACGGCATTCCAACACCGCACGGCCAGGGGCAAGACGCTGCCCGGCAGCTTCGAGTCCAAGTTCATCGAGCCGGCAAAACGTAGTCAGGTCAGGAGGCAGGAAGGTAGCGTGGGACACATCGAGGTCTTCCGGATGGGCGGTGTAGGAACTTCCATCATCGGAAGACCTCGACCCCTATCCGGCCACCGACGCGCCGGCCCCGCTACACCCTCAAATGCGATGAGCCGGCAAAGCTTCCACGAAGGAAGCGCTTACCGCGCCATCGAAGCGTCAAGCGTGGTTGCTGCTAGCTAGGGCAGAATGGGTTCATGTGCGGCAGATACGTGATGTCCAAAGCAACAAGCGACCTTCTAAGCCACTTCGACGCCATAGAGGTGGAAGGTACTCCGCCGGCTCCAAGCTGGAACGTGGCACCAACCCAGAACGTGCCGATTATGGCTGAGCGCCTGGATGAGGGCACGATCGACCGGCACTTGTTGATAGCCAAGTAGGGGCTGGTGACGTCGTGGGCAAAGGCGCGAAGATCGGTTCGAAGATGATCAATGCCCGGGGTGAGGCGATCCTGTAGAAGCCGTCGTTCCTTAGCGCGGCCGTCAAACGCCGTGCCATTTTGCCAGCCGAGGCTACTACGAATGGCAGAAGACCGAACACGGCAAGAAGATACCGAACAATCTCTATTCCGAGAAAGAGCCACTGCTGGGATTCGCGGGACTGTATGAATTCTGGCCTGATCCTGAGCTACCTGAAGATCATCCGGACAAATGGCTGCTCACCTGCACGGTGCTCACTACAACGACGCAAGACGCTTTGGGACACATCCACGAGCGATCACCGATTGTCATTCCCAAATACCGATTCGGCGAATGGCTGGACCCGGATCTGACCGACAAAGCCGATGTCCAGCATTTGCTCAACTCGTTGCCCGAGCCGACGCTGACGCCCCGGATCGTGAGTCACGGGTCAACAGTGTCCGCAACAACGGCCCCGAGTTGATTGAGCCGGCTGAAGAAGGCTGATTGTCCGGTCCCGCATGTGGCCTTGAGGTACGGCTGCTCGGTTCCCCTAGTGCTCAGCATTATGAGCACAAACCAGCTTAGTGGTTACGCCTGTGACCACTATTGCAAATGATGAAGTTATGTCCCAGAAGAGAACGTCCCCGAAGACGCAGCGAACGGCCAAAGAGATCGGCCAGCACCTGCTCACCTGGCGGAAGCTGCTGGGGCTAACGGCGGAGCAGGTGGCGGAGAGGGCTCGCATCAGCCGGAATACCCTCCGAAAAATCGAACACGGAGAACTGGGCGTGGGCTTCGAGGCCTTTCTGGACGTCGCCAGGTTGTTCGGTTTATCTGACGTCTTGAACACTGCATTCGATCCATACGAGACGGATTTCGGTCGGGCCGGAGCGGACCAGATACTCCCCGAGCATGTACGGCGTTGATCGGGGCATTAAACAATATTCGTGATTGACGTCACGTTCCACTGCGAACACCCACTTAGGAGGCGTAAGAGCAAGATAAAACATCTCATTGGGGATAGCATGGGATTTATTCGCAAATCAGCACTTATATCGGCAGTTGTTCTGAC
>NZ_JAPSHI010000039.1:0-23370 GCF_031180005.1 Paenarthrobacter sp.
CACCGAGGGACTGCAGGACCTGGGCTTCGACGAAGTGGCCGATGCGGGCTTTGGCCATGACCGGGATGGAAACCGCGGCGATGATCGCATCGATCATGTCCGGATCCGACATGCGGGACACGCCGCCCTGGGCGCGGATATCGGCCGGGACGCGCTCGAGCGCCATAACGGCCACGGCACCGGCGTCCTCGGCGATGCGGGCCTGCTCGACGTTAACGACGTCCATGATGACGCCGCCCTTGAGCATCTCAGCCATGCCCCGCTTAACGCGGCTGCTGCCCGTGACGCTGTTCGCGGACGAACCGGCTTCGTTGCTTACATCTGGTGTAGACACAAAAACCCCTATGGGTAGATAAACGACCTTCTTGCCGGAGGCGCGCGCAGCCACACGACCGCAATCAGCGCACACCGGGTTTCAGGTCAAGGTGACCAAGTACTAGTAATAGTAGTCCCACCTTGCAGGGTGGCAGTACATTCATTACTGCCCAGGCGGGCAACAAAGCGGGCTCCAGTAGGGCAGGTGCACAACTTCGGAGGTGCCACTTTGGTCGCTTGCCAGTTCCACTGGCAAACATTGCCTGCTGGTTGTTACGCTGCAGCGGTTCCATCAGCTTCGGCCATGGCCTGCCGGCGCACGGCGGACATCCGCTGCACGATCGTCACTACACTTGCCAGGGCAAGAAGGATCAGGGTCCCGAACAGCACAACAGGTGGAAGCCCCAATCCCGTGAGGCCCGTAACGAGAAGCACGGAAGCCAATCGCTCTGCACGCTCGGCAATCCCCACACTCGCTTGGTAGCCCAAGGACTCCGCTTTGGCCCGGGCATAGGAAACAACCATTCCAAGAACCAGGCAGACGACGGCGGCGGCCCCTATTGCAGGATCCTCGCCGCCGGTGAAAAACCAGATGGTAAGACCGGCAAAAATCGCACCATCTGCGAGCCGATCCAAGGTGGAGTCCAGGAAATTACCCCACCCACCGCTCCGTCCCTGCAGCCTGGCCATGATTCCATCCACGACATCCGAGAACGCAAAGAAGGCGATTACCACAGAGCCCCACCACAAGAAGCCCAGGGGGTAGAGGACGAGGCCCCCCAATATGACACCGGCGGTCCCTGCAATGGTCACTGCGTCAGGAGAAACACCTATCCTGAGGAGCCAACGCGCTAGAGGGGTAAAAAGTGAAGTAAAAAAGCCGCGCGCATGCTTATTGAGCATTCGTCTCCCCCGGCCAGGCTTCGGCCACAAGCTTGCGGACCTCATCAAGGGTCTGTGTGATGGCCTTGGTCTGGGCAATGATCGGGAAGAAGTTTCCATCCCCGCCCCAACGTGGAACCACGTGCTGATGGAGATGAGCGGCGATACCTGCACCACCGGTCACCCCTTGGTTCATGCCCAGATTGAAGCCGCTCGGATTCGAAACCTTCCGCAGCACCCGCATTGCCGTCTGGGTGAGATCGGCGAACTCTGCTGTTTCCTCCACAGTGATGTCTGTGTAATCGGGAACGTGCCGGTAGGGACAGATCAACAGATGCCCGGGGTTGTACGGGAACAGGTTCAGGACCACATAGCAGGTCCTTCCCCTATGGACGATGAGGGATTCCTCATCTGAGCGCGTGGGTCCTACACAGAACGGGCAGTCATCCTTGTTCTTGAATTGATCCTGCCCGCCCTTGATGTAGGCCATCCGGTGCGGAGTCCACAGGCGCTGAAACGCGTCAGGTACGCCCGCCAAACCGAAATCATCGGTTACGCCGGCGTCACCCGGAAGGTCATCTGCCGCGCCTGTGTTCTCCTGCACCGTCTTAATGTCCGTTCCGTCAGCTCTCGCGGTTCTTGACGGCGTCAACGATCCTGCGGACCGCCTCGGCCACGGGAACTCCGTTATCCTGGCTGCCGTCCCGGAAACGGAACGACACCGCACCGGCTTCCGCATCCTCACCGCCGGCAATCAGGACGAAGGGGATCTTGTCCTTGCTGGCTGTGCGGATCTTCTTGGGGAACCGGTCTGAGGAGATATCCACCTCGGCACGGATTCCTGCAGCCTTGAGCTGGCCAACGACGTCGAACATGTAGTCGTTGAATGTTTCCGCCACAGGGATTCCCACCACCTGGACAGGAGCGAGCCAAGCCGGGAACGCTCCGGCGTAGTGCTCGGTCAGGACACCCATGAAGCGTTCCACCGAACCGAAAAGAGCACGGTGGATCATGACCGGCCGCTGACGTGTGCCGTCTGCTGCTTGGTACTCCAGTTCGAAACGCTCAGGCAGGTTGAAGTCCAGCTGGATGGTGGACATCTGCCAGGTCCTGCCGAGTGCGTCCTTTGCCTGGACGGAGATTTTAGGTCCATAGAATGCCGCTCCACCCGGGTCCGGTACCAGCTCCAAGCCGGAGGCCGCAGCAACCTCGGAAAGAGTGCGTGTAGCTTCCTCCCAAGCGGCATCGTCACCAACGAATTTCTCTTCGTTCTTGGTGGAGAGCTCCAGGTAGAAGTCATCCAGTCCGTAATCCTTGAGCAGGCCCAGGACGAAGTTCAGCGTGGTGGTGAGCTCGTCCTTCATCTGTTCGCGGGTGCAGTAGATATGGGCGTCGTCCTGTGTCATGCCACGGACGCGGGTCAGACCGTGCACTACCCCGGACTTTTCGTAGCGGTACACAGAGCCGAATTCGAAGAGGCGCAGCGGAAGTTCGCGGTAGGACCGGCCCCGGGAGCGGAAGATCAGGTTGTGCATGGGGCAGTTCATCGGCTTCAGGTAGTAGTCCTGCGCCGGCTTCCGCACGCTGCCGTCTTCGTTGTATTCAGCGTCCACCTGCATCGCCGGGAACATGCCGTCCTTGTACCAGTCAAGGTGGCCGGAGACCTCGTAGAGGTGTCCCTTGGTGATGTGCGGGGTGTAGACGAACTCGTAGCCTGCGTCCACGTGGCGCTGGCGGGAGTAATCCTCCATCGCCTTGCGGATGATGCCGCCCTTGGGGTGGAACACAGGGAGGCCTGAGCCCAGTTCATCGGGGAAGGAGAAGAGGTCAAGTTCGACGCCCAGCTTGCGATGATCGCGGCGCTCAGCTTCAGCGATGCGCTCCTGGTAGGCCTTGAGAGCTTCCTTTGTGGGCCACGCGGTGCCGTAAATGCGCTGCAATTGCTGGTTGTTCTGGTTGCCGAGCCAGTATGCGGCGGACGAGCGGGTCAACGCGAAGGCGTTGGAGATGATTTTTGTGTTCTGCAGGTGCGGACCACGGCAAAGATCGCACCAAACGCTCTCGCCGCTCTTTCGATCCACATTGTCGTAGATCGTGATGTCGCCAGCGCCTACCTCGACGTTGACGCCTTCCGCCGCGTCGCTTGCGTCGTTCTTTTTGCCCAGCAACTCCAGCTTGTAGGGCTCGTTGGTCATCGCTTCGCGGGCTTCTTCTTCGGTGACCACACGGCGAACGAATTTCTGGTTCTGGTTGATGATCTTTTGCATCATCTTTTCCAGCGTGCGGAGGTCTTCCGGTGTGAACGGCTCAGCGACGTCGAAGTCGAAGTAGAAGCCGTCAGTGATGTACGGGCCGATGCCGAGCTTGGCATCGGGGCGCAACTGCTGGACAGCCTGTGCCATGACGTGGGCTGTTGAGTGGCGGAGAACGTTAAGCCCATCAGGGGAATCGATGGTGACGCCCTCGACGTCTGCGCCCTCGGTGAGCACCTGGTCAAGGTCCTTCAGCACACCATTGACACGGGCTACAACGACGTCGCGGCGCTCGAAGAAGAGTTCCGCGCCGGTAGTCCCTTCCGTCACCTTGGTCTCTTCGCCATCGACGATGAGGGTGATCTGTTGGGCATCTGACACGGGTGTCTCCTATTCATAGTTAAGGCTTCATAGCTTGTGGCGTACGGGGACCACAGCCAGCCACCGACAATCGTATCCGCTTCAGCGAAGGCGGCCAAAGCAGCGCGCCGGGACCGAATTGGGCTGGCCAGGGCAAGATTCTGCCGCGGGTTCAGCTTCCCAAGCCAGTGATGGCAAGGTTCCTGGAGATGCCGTGGAGCGGCCCATGGTGGGTGTATCCCGCCGGTAGCCCGACTTCGGCAGGCAGGAGTTCGGCAGGCAGGAGTTCGGCATAGGGCAACGCTTCCGGCCGGCTGAGGTCCCAGGCTTTGCTGGCGCTCAGGCTGATTCCCTTGGGACCGGTCCTTCTGGTGGTTCCACGGATCAGTAGCAGACGGGTACCAAACAGCAGAGGTCCCGATTCTTCCTGGGCTTCATGGAAGAAGACTGAATCCACGCAACCGGTACCGTCGTCGATGCTGATGAAGACGACGCGCCTCCCGCCTCGCATGGGTGGGGTCTGCGTTGCAATCCGGACCCCTGCCACCAGGACTTCGGTTCCGTTGCGCAAGCCCAGGAGTTTGTCGGCCGTTGTAACCCCCAGCTTGTCCAACAGGGGCCTGTGGCTATCCATCAGGTGCTCGCTGACATCCACAGCCATGAGATCAAGTTCCGCCCTGACGTTCTCCACCATGGAAGGTTCGGGAAGTTCAGGAGCCAGGTTCCGCAACTCAATATCACCCAGGGCAAATGACAATTGACCTTCAATGACCTCCGCAGCTTTTTTTGAGGGGCTGCTTTGGAGCGCCTGCAAATGGTGAACGAGGTCGGCCCGGTTGGCTTTTCCACCGGAGTCTTTATGCAAAGCATCGAAAGCTCCTAGTTGGGCAAGTCTTTTGATATTCGGCTTGCTCACCCTTGCCCGCGCCCGCAGGTCCGCCAGGGAATCGTAGGGTTGCCCGGCCACGATCCGCTTCAACTCTGCGCCTGAAAGTCCGTAGATTCCCGTGAGGCTCAAGCGGATTCCGAGCTTGCCCTGATCGGGGCCCTGCTGGATTTTCTCCACTCTGTATTCAGCTTGGCTCCTATTGATATCCAAAGGCAGGATGGGAATGCCGAGTCTGCGGGCTTCCGCTACCAGCAAGCGTTTGGGATACATCCCGGGGTCGTGTTCCCACAGACCGGCCAGAAAGGCCTCGGGATGGTGGGCCTTGAGCCAGGCAGATTGATAAGTGGGCACCGCAAAGGCAGCACCGTGGGCTTTGCAAAAACCAAAACTGCCGAAGGCTTTCAGGGTTCCCCAGACCTTATCCACCACTTCTGGTGAGTATTTTTTGATTGCTTCCCTGCGGAAGTACTTCTCCACTCCTGGCTCGTGCACTTCGTCGCCCAAGGCTCTGCGAAACTCATCAGCCCTGTCCAACCCGCAATCGGTCATGACGTGAAAGGTCTTCAGGATCTGTTCATGGAACACGGTGACGCCATGGGTCTCTTCCAACACGGGTTTGAGGTCCTGGTGGGGATAAATCTCAGGAGCAAAGCCATGCCGATGTTCCAGGAAGGGTCGCACCATGTCGGATTTCATGGGTCCGGGCCTAAAAAGAGAGATATCGATGATGAGGTCGTTGAATTCCCGGGGAGCCATCTTTCCAATGAGCTCACGCTGTCCCGGTGATTCGATCTGGAAGCAACCAAGTGTGTGGGTGCTCCGGATCAGCTCATAGGTGGGCTCATCGTCGAAGGGTACGGCGTTAAGGTCAATCCTGCCGTCAGGGGCGATGTAGTCGGGACCTTCGCCACCTGGCGCCACTGGATGCCCCCCGGCTGCAACAACTTCAGCCTTGGAAGGATGCAGCCTTATTACTTCCCGAACCGCGAAGGCCATGGCACTCTGCATGCGAACCCCCAGGACATCCAGTTTGAGCATGCCCATGGGGTCCATGTCGTGTTTGTCGAACTGGCTCATGGGCAGGCCAAAGCCGCTTGGCTGAACGGGGGTTCGATCCAGGAGTGTTGCATCTCCCAAAATCACTCCACAGGGATGCATGGAGATATGCCGGGGTAGCCGATCCAGCCTTTCGGTGAGGTCTACCAACAGGTCCAACTGCTGGTTCTCCTCCTTGGCTCCCCGTTCCACGCGTCCGGCAAAATCGCGCAACTCGGGCTTCTCCACCAGGGCTTCACGGAATTTGCGTGCAGAGAATCTCCACAATTGCTTGGCAATCTCACCCACTTCTTCGTCAGGCATCCCCAAGGCCATGCCGGCGTCCCGAACTGCACCACGTGCCCTGTAGCCGTTTTGCATGCTCATCAGGGTGACGCGTTCGGCACCAAAGCGGTCGAAAATCTTTCGGTAGACGTTATGCCTTTCAGCACTTTCCACATCTATGTCTATGTCAGGAAGCGTGGACCTGCGGCCGGAGAGGAAGCGTTCGAAGATGAGGTCATGGCGGATCGGGTCAACCTGGCTGATATCGATCAAGTAATTGACCAGGCTTGAGGCACCTGATCCCCTCGCAGCTACCCGGACCCCCATATCGAGAATCATCTTTGAAACTTCTGCCACTGTAAGGAAGTACGAGGCAAAGCCGAGCTTTCCGATGATTCCCAGCTCGTGTTCCAACCGCGAGCGCAGATGTTCTTCCGCATCTCCATTGATGCCCGGGAAACGTCGGGTGACTCCGGCTTCGCAGCGTTGGGTGAGTTCAATCATGGGGTCTGCGTCGATGCCGATGATGGAGGCCTCGGGGACTACCGGCTTTTTCCATCCCATATCGAGCACAGGATTGATGCGGCATTTGTCTGCGAGCGCTTCTGTGTTTGTGAGGAGTTTGGTGAGGTCGGCTTTCCCCAGGCTTGCCGCGTTCATGATTTCTTTGCCGAGTTGAAGCATTTGCTGCGGGGTCTTCAGCCAGCCCTGCCCTGTTGGTTGGAGCATCCCTGTTGGTTTGAGCAGGGGTGCCGTTGAGAGTTCCGGGAGGGATTTGAGGGTGCGTGCGGAGTCGAGGACGTCTGCGGTGGCGGCGCCGTCCTGGGCGCAGTAGCGGACGGCGTTGCTGAAGATTGCTGGAATGTTGTATTCGAGTGCGAGCTTGAGCATGCGCACGGCGTGGGCTGTGCTGAGTGGCGCTCCGGGGGCGCTGAGGTGGGATACGACTTCAGCGACCATGGTGCCGGGTGGCATGGCGTCGATCCATTGTTTGAAGAGGGTTCTGGGCCTGAGGTATTTGCGGCCTCCCATGGCTTGGCCGACGTCAGAGTCGGGTCCTATCAGCACGGTCAGGACTGGTTTGAGGGTTTTGGGGTCGAGGGTCCTTGAGGCGAGTTCGCCGCGGGTGACTGCAGCGGGGACTGCTCCCCCGGCTTTCCCTGAAGTGCGTGCATGGGCGTCGGAGATGAGGCGGCACAGTGCCCTGTACCCGGCGCCGTTGTTGTTTCCATGGGCGAGGACGACGACGCGGCCCGCGACTTGGGTGCGGTGGTCGCCGTCGTCGTCGAATACCGCCAGGTCCACTCCTACGATGGGGTCGATGCCTGCGTCCATGCATGCTTTGAGGTGTTTGATGGTGCCGTAAAGGCCGTCCCGGTCTGTGCAGGCGAGCGCTGTGGCTCCGTCTGCTGCGGCTGTTTGGGCTAGTTCATCCGGCCAGGAGACGCCGTAGTGTGCGCTGAAGGCTGTGGAGACGTGCAGGTGGGTGAAGCTCAAGGTTTACGCCGCTTCTTCGGGTTCTACGGCGCGTGCTGGTGCTGCATCGTGGATGCGGAGGAGTCTCCAGCGTCCGCTTCCTAAGTGCCGGACCAGGTCGAGGGTGATGGTGTGGCTGGTTTCTGCGTCAGCTGAGGTTGGCAGCAGTTGTACACGCCAGATCTCGTGGTCAACCAGGCCGGCTCCGCTTCCAAGGGGGGCGCGGCTTTCTTCTAGCCACCATTGGCGCCGTTCGTACCATCGAACAGGCTCGTTGGTGACCGTGTACTGAGTGCCTTTCCATTGGACTTCCCGCGGCTGGCCTGTGTCAGTGCAGATAACTCCGACAGATTCACTGAACAGCCCCATGCCCTCACCTCTTTACGCCAGGAAACCATATTCGAAAGTATGTTCGAATAAATCCAGTTTACGCCGACGTACCGACAAAACCTACTTCGAAGTTCCCGCCCTCTCCCGGGCTCCGGCCACACGTTTTCCCATCTGCTTCAGCAAGGCGTCGCGCCATGGTTGTGCGCCTTGGGCGAGCGCAACGCTCCCCATGGCGGAAGAAGCCAAGCGGAGTACCTGGGTGCGGATGACCCGCCTCCTGTTGTAGGCGGCGAGCGCTTGGTCCGCGGGGTGGTCGTTCAGCAGTTTGCCCAGGGTTACGGCATCGATGAGGGCTTCGCAGGCGCCGCGGCCCAGGTTTGGGGTCATGGCGTGTGCGGCATCCCCTACCAGCACCACGTTCCCTCGTGTGTAACGGCCCATGGGTGGAGTGGTCCAGATGCGTTGCGCCAGTGACGTTTCCGGGTCTGCGAGTTCGAGTACATTCCGCACAGCGGGCGAGTAGCCGGCATAGCGTTGACGTGTCACTTCCAGTGCCTCTGCAACGTCTACCTTGTCCGGGCCCAGCTCGGAACGGAAGGAGGCGTACCAATTGCTTCCCCCGATGGCTGGGGCCAAGCCGAAAATTTCACCGCGTCCCCAGTATTCTCCAACCTCTTGTGGGGATGGGGTTCCGGGAACTACTCCGCGGACTGCCAGGAAGGGCGTGGGTTTTGCCGCACTTTGCTTGCCCCAGGAATTCCTCCGAACAATGCTGTTGACTCCATCGGCGCCCACGGTCAACGCGGCTGTGCCTGAAAGGCTGTCCACTCTCCCCGCTACCCGGCGCACGGAGGCGGGTACCGCAGTGTCCAGCAGTCTCAGTAGTTCGGGCCGGGAAACTCCCAGCAGCCCTTCACCCTCCATGGAGAGCAGGGCCGCTCCGGAGGTGCGTCGAAGTGCGCCGGCTTTGATGATGGCTCCACGATTCCGCACTGCCCCGAGTATTCCCAGCCCGGATAACGCCTGCTGGGCTTCGGGCCACATTGCCAGGGTTGTTCCGACCGTCGGGAGTTCGGTCCGCTGCTCATAAACAGTGACCTCGAACCTGCCGGGGTCGAGCATTCCTGCGAGCGCCAGCCCAGCAATTCCTCCGCCAATAATGTCCACTTTTTCCATGGCCACACTGTACTACTACATTTGTAGTAGCAATAGGTGTTGAAGCTAGACTTTCGCCATGCCGGACCGCCGAACCGAACTTGCCGACGCAGCGCTCGCAATAGTTGCTGCCAAGGGCCTCAAGGGGCTTACCCACCGGGCTGTCGACGCCCAGGCGGGCGTCGCCGTCGGAACTACCTCGAATTATTTCCGCAGCCGTGCAGCACTGATGGGGGCCGCCGTCGACCGCGTTGAAGAACGGGACCGCCTCCTGCTCCAGCAGGGTGGAAGGGAAATCCCGACGTCGGTAGCCACCTTGGCGGAGCAGATCGCCGGAGCGGTCATGGGACTCGCCCATGAGAACGCCGAACTGACCCGGGCCCGGTTCGCTTTTGCCCTTGACCAGCCCGATGTTGTGGCTGCCGGGCACGAGCGGCTGGTATCGGCTTTGGCGCAACTGCTTGAAGCCATGGGCATACCTGAGGCCAGGGCGCGGGCCGAAGCCGTTTCCGATTACAGCGACGGCTTGGCCGTGCACCTGCTGACCGCCCGCAAAGGGCAGGAGATGGACAGAGCTACGGTGGCACGGAACATCCGGCGCTTGCTGGAAGGTTGAAAGTCAAGGGGTGGACGGCAGCCGGTCCACAGAGCAGGATTGTGGCATGAGCACCAATGACGCACTCCTGAAGCAGGTCAGCATCTCCGCCGAAGACGACAACCTCGTGGCACGGTTCGAAATTGATGGCAACATACCAGGCTCCGGCGCTTACGTCGTGGGCCTTGTTGCTGCCAGCGAGGACTATTCCTCACAGCGCAGGCTCGGCATCGAGTTCATGAACGGCGAAGCGATCTCGTTCTACTCCTTCAACCACTCCCTCAGTGCCGAGGAGAACTACGACATCAAGGGCGTGGAGCATTCCGGCAACGTCATCACGGGGAACTTCCCGATGTCGGCCATCCACGGGCTAAGCAAAGGCCATGTCATGACGGGCTTCAGCGAAGCCGATGGCCGGGAGTTCCAATCCGGCGTGCCGGTGAACGAAGCCCTCTGACTCCTAAAAGAGCCCTTCCACCGGTTCGATAAGTTCCGGCGAGTTGTTGCGGACGTTACCCACCGCGGCCCCCACCGGGTCCAGCGTCCAAGCTGCGGCGGCGTCGTGTGCTTTGGACCGAACCATGTCCACCAAGCCCTGGGCGTCCTTCTCCCGCGGATCCAACCACGCTTCCATCGTCTCAGTGCTCATGGGCAACGGAACCCGGTCATGGAGGGCAGTCAGTTCGTCAAATACCGAAGCGCTGCGCCGGGTTCTCGCCTCATCGACCGTGGGAGTGTCGGCAGTAAGGATTGACATGGACAGCAACCACCGGCCCGGATCATCGGGGGAAGCTGACTGGTCCCGCCACCACTCGTACAAGCCCGCAAAAACCAGGCCCTGGCCGTCCGTCGGATGCACATAATACGGTTGCTTGTTCTTGCCCTCGCCCTTCTTCCACTCGTAGTACCCATCCGCCGGAACCGCGCAACGCCGGGCGACAGCAGCTTTCTTGAAGGAAGGCTTCTCCAACAACGTTTCGCTGCGGGCGTTGATCAGCCTGGCACCACCCTTGGGATCCTTCGCCCAGGAGGGCACCAGGCCCCACTTCGCGACGTGCAGCTGCCGTTTAACGTCGTCGTCAACCAGCCTCTCCAACACAATGGGAACTGCATCCGTAGGAGCCACATTCCACGATTTTCCAAGGGCAATCTCGTTCTCAAGCTCGGCGTCGAAATCGGCAAGCAGGTCCCCCACGGCACGGGCCATCACATAGCGTCCACACATGGCAACAGTCTGCCCCCTCCCCGCCGAACACACCAGCGCAGGCATGTGACGTAACCCGGCTTCGCCACCGAACGGGAATTATTCGGCCGCGGGTTACCGTTGATAACAACGAACCATCCCGTGCAAACGACCAATACTGAGGAGAGCTCTGTGGACTTCACTCCCGACTCCGGCACCATCACCATGTTCTCGACCACCTGGTGCGGCTACTGCAACCGCCTGAAGAAGCAGCTGGACGCCAAAGGCATCGGCTACACCGAGATCAACATCGAAGAAGTGGATGGCACCGCCGAACTCGTCGAGCAGCTCAACGGAGGCAACCGAACCGTCCCCACCGTGCTGTTCCCCGACGGAACCGCGGCCACCAACCCCTCAGCCTCCGAAGTCGAAAACCGCTTGGCAGCCTAAGCTGCCTCCGCTCGGCTACTCTATGGGCCCGCACGGAATCCACACACTGTCTGCCACCTGTGATAGACAGAATGGGAATCCGTAGCGGGCCCTGCTGCACTAATGGGCCTGCTCTCCGAGAACCCGAAGGGAACATCTCCATGGTCCACGCAGTCAAAGGCGTCGTCGTCCGCTCCAAAGGCGCACCCGCAACCCTGGAAACCATCCTGGTTCCCGAACCCGGCCCGGGAGAAGCGCTGGTGGACATCCTCACCAGCGGCGTCTGCCACACAGACCTCCACTACAAACTGGGCGGCATCAGCGACGATTTTCCGTTCCTGCTCGGCCACGAAGCCACCGGTGTCGTCAGCGCAGTAGGCCCCGACGTCACCGATGTAGCCCCCGGCGACCGCGTCGTCCTGAACTGGCGCGCAGTCTGCGGCAACTGTCGTGCATGCAACCGAGGCCAAGCCCAGTACTGCTTCAACACCCACAACGCCACCCAAAAAATGACCCTCGAAGACGGCACGGAACTCTCACCAGCCCTGGGCATCGGCGCGTTCACCGAAAAGACCTTGGTCGCCGCCGGCCAATGCACCAAGGTAGACCCCGACGCCGATGCCGCCGCTGTCGGGCTGCTCGGCTGCGGCGTCATGGCAGGCTTGGGTGCAGCCCTGAACACCGGTGGCGTCAAACGAGGCGACTCGGTAGCCGTCATTGGCTGCGGCGGCGTGGGCGTAGCAGCCATCGCCGGTGCCGCGCTCGCAGGCGCCACCACCATCATCGCCGTCGACATCGACGCAAAGAAGCTCGAGCGCGCCAAAGAACTCGGCGCGACACACACCGTGGATTCATCCGCAGGAGACCCTGTCGAAGAAATCCGCGCCCTGACAGGCGGCTTCGGCGCAGACGTGGTGATTGACGCCGTCGGACGTCCCGAAACCTACAAGCAGGCGTTCTACGCCCGCGACCTCGCAGGCACCGTGGTCCTGGTTGGTGTCCCCACTCCGGAGATGACACTGGAACTACCACTTCTAGACGTCTTCGGCCGAGGCGGATCACTCAAGTCATCCTGGTACGGCGACTGCCTGCCCTCCAGGGACTTCCCCATGCTCGTGGACCTCTACAAGCAGGGCAAGCTGGACCTGGACGCATTCGTGACCGAGCGCATCACCATCAACCAGGTCGAAGAAGCGTTCGACAAGATGCATCAAGGCGCCGTCCTGCGATCGGTGGTTGAGCTGTGAGCGCCGGCAACCCCTCAATCGATCACGTCGTTACTTCCGGGACATTCTCCCTGGACGGCGGAACCTGGGACGTTGACAACAACGTCTGGATCATCGGCGACGACTCCGAATGCGTCGTCATCGACCCAGCCCACAACCCCGAAGCGATACGTGAGGCCGTGGGCAGCCGCACCGTCAAAGCCATCCTGCTGACCCACGGCCATGACGACCACATCCGTTCCGCCGGCGACTTCTGGGAGCTCGTTAAAGCCCCCATCCATCTGCACCAGGACGACTGGATGCTATGGCGGGCGGTCTTCCCCGAAATTGATCCCGACGTGGCGATCATGGACGGCGACGAGTTCACCGTTGCCGGTGCAACGCTGAAAGCGATCCACACCCCCGGACACTCGCCCGGGTCTGTCTCGTTCCACCTGCCCAGCGAAGAAACACTCTTCAGCGGAGACACCCTCTTCCAAGGGGGCCCTGGCGCGACGGGACGTTCCTACAGCGACTTCCCCACCATCATCGAGTCCATCCGGACCAAGCTCCTCCCCCTGCCCGAGGCAACCGTGGTCCGCACCGGACACGGCGATTCCACCACCATCGGCGCGGAAAAGCCCCACCTGGATGAGTGGATCGCCAGGGGTCACTAGCTCCAGCGCGAGCCAACTTCACGGTTTCGTTCGCGTCAGTCGGCGGCCGACCCGTATACCGGGGCGGCGGCCGGCTCAAGCCTGATAATCACAGACTTCGAGGCCGGAGTATTACTCTCCTCCGCCGTCGAATCCAACGGCACCAGGACGTTCGCCTCCGGATAGTAAGCAGCTGCGCATCCCCGCGCACTGGGGTACGCGACCAAACGCAACTGAGACAGGACACGATCAACGCCGTCGTCGGCCTCGCTGTGGACATCCACGTAAGCACCGTCCTCGAAACCCAACCCGGCCAGGTCCGAGGGATTCACCAAGAGGACCATGCGGCCTTTCTTTATGCCCCGGTACCGATCGTTCATGGCATACGTGGTGGTGTTGAACTGATCATGTGACCGGATTGTTTGCAGGAGCAGGCGGCCCTTGGGAATCGTAATTGTCTCAAGCTCGTTGACGGAGAACATGGCCTTGCCCGTTGCTGTGGGGAATGTCCTGCTGTCCCTTGGCCCGTGAGGCAAGACGAAGCCATCCTTCTCGCGGATGCGGGCATTGAAATCCTCAAACCCAGGCACAACTCGGGATATGTGGTCCCGGATGGCGTCATAGTTGCGTCCCAGCCCGGCCCAGTCAACCGGCACTTTATCGCCCAGGACAGAATGGGCCATGCGGCTGACGATGGCCACCTCAGACAACACATTCGGGGCTATTGGCTCAAGCGGACCCACCGAGCGGTGTACCGCGCAGACAGTGTCCTCCACTGTGACAAACTGCGCCACGCCACCCTGCCTGTCGATCTCCGTCCGCCCCAACGTCGGCAAAATCAGAGCCTGCTCACCTACCACCACATGGGAGCGGTTGAGTTTGGTGGAGATTTGCACGGACAGACGCGTCTTCCGGACCGCCGCTTCAGCAACTTTGGTGTCTGAAATAGCGTGGACCAGGTTGCCTCCCAACGCGATCAGGACTTTGATTCTGCCATCCCGCATACCCCTGATGCTGTCCACCGCATCGACGCCGGGATTCCGTGGCGTGGCAAAACCGAATTCCTGTTCGATTGCCTCCAGGAACCGTGGCGGCATCTTCTCCCAAATGCCCATGGTCCGGTCACCTTGGACGTTGCTGTGTCCACGAATCGGGCACGGCCCTGCGCCGGGCTTTCCGATGTTGCCGCGTAACAGGAGCAGGTTGATGATCTCCTTGATAGTGGGCACGGCCTTCTTGTGCTGGGTAATGCCCATGGCCCACGTGATGATGACTTTATCGGCACGGACGTACCTTGCGGCCAGTTCATCAATATCGGCGCTGCCAAGCCCAGTGGCAATGAGGACATCGCGTTCATTCAACGTGGCGAGATGGGCTGCAAAACCGACGAAGCCCTGGCAATGCTCATCTATGAACGTGCGGTCCAGCACCGTTCCGGGAGCAGCCCTCTCGGCATCGAGGACGCGCTTTGAAAGCGCCTGCAGCAGTGCCATATCCCCGGCAATGCGGATTTGAAGGAACTGATCTGCCAGATCTGTGCCCTTGCCCACCAATCCACGAGGACGTTGCGGGTTCCGGAAATTGATTAACCCAGCCTCTGGCAACGGATTCACGGCAACAATTTCCGCGCCCGCTTCTTTCGCTTCTTCAAGGGCCGTAAGCATCCGCGGATGGCAGGTTCCCGGGTTCTGGCCCATGATGATGATCAGGTCAGCCTTGGCAAAGTCCGCATAGGTGATGGCAGACTTCCCCACCCCGATGGTTTCCCCCATCGCGACCCCCGTGGATTCGTGGCACATGTTGGAGCAGTCGGGGAGGTTGTTGGTTCCGAATGCCCGCACGAAAAGTTGATAGAGGAACGCTGCCTCGTTGCTTGTGCGGCCGCTGGTGTAGAACGTCGCTTGGTCCGGAGTCTCAAGCCCGTTCAGCTCGTGGGCGATGACCTCAAACGCCCGGTCCCAACTCACAGGTTCATAATGATCAGAGCCCGCAGCCTTAAAGACCGGTTCCACCAACCTTCCTTGCTGTCCCAGCCAGTACTCGGATTTGGACTCCAAGGCACTCAAGGTGTTGTCCGCCCAGAACTGCGTGGGAATCCTGAGTGGCTCCGCCTCCCACCCGATTGCCTTGGCGCCGTTCTCGCAAAATTCAGCAGCCTTGCGTTCCGGCGGGTCAGGCCAGGCGCAACTCATGCAATCGAAACCGTCCTTTTGGTTGACGGCCCGTAGTGTCTTCCACGCGCGGGACGGCCCCAGATCGGCCATGGCATGCGGGAGTGTTTCGCTCAGACTGGGCAATCCCGCGGCGGATCTCTTGGGCGGGCTGACGCTGATGTCTACGTCAGAATCCTCAAGAGGGTGCTTCTTCCGGCCCATTGCTCCACCGCGATCCGCGTGCTTGGGTTACCTGTCTAACTCAGACTAAACCCCGGTACGCGCAGGCTCAACGGCGTGGTCCGCTAGCCCAGCAAAGTCTGGAAGTCGCCGTCAATGATGTCTGCGTAACCCCGGTAGGCCTCAATCACGGCATCCTCCACCGTTGCTACGTCCAGATGCGGCAGCAGGTCATTCGCAGCCCCGGCAGTGGCGGTGTCCCACTCGAGGCCGAGCGCAGCATAACTCGCGGCCAAGACCTCGCGAATGGGTTTCGAGTCCTCCACCACGATCACGGAGCTGAACAGCCAGCCTCCGGAGACGACGCGTTGGGCTGTGCCGATGAGCTTGATGCGGTGGGCAGGAAAATCGGGGTCTTCGCCGTGGACGCTGAACTCCCCCGGACAGTATTCCCCCGGAATTTCGCCGACGGCGGCATGGACGCCGACGCTGCGAAGGGCACCGGCCAGCAGCTCACCAAACTCCGAGAAGCGGGCTTTGGCGCGCACGATCGCGTCGGGATGCGGCTCAATGTGGTCTATCACCAAGGTCCCTTGGTGATACGCCGCGGCGCGGCCTCCGGCCTTTCGTATCAGGGGCTCGAACCCGAGTTCCCGGCAGGCCTCCTCCGCTGCGTGAAAACCAGGCAGGTTTGCATCGCGCTGACCGAAAGCAACGGTAGGCTGCGGACGGTACAGGCGGAGAGACGGACCTAGCTTGCCGTTGCGGGCACGCTGAAGCAACTCCAAGGCGAAATCGAGGTCTCCCGCCGCGCCCATCGATTCCTTCTGGCGATAAACCGTAAGCTGGCGGGTCCTTGCTTCTGAGCCGACCATCAACTCTTCCTCAAGGTCAGGATCTGTTCGGCCCGCCCGAAAGGTCCGTTGACGTCATGGAGCACAGTGGATGTCAGGCCGATGCCGTCAGCCCCGAAAGAGACCTTGTTGTCCAGACCCAACCATTCGCCCGACGGCGCACGATACATGTGAATCTGAAGATCGACGTTGGGAAAAATGTAGCTGTCGTCGCCCGGGGGAACGCGGGCCGCGATGCCGTTCGCTGTATCCACCAGGCCCATGAGGCGGGCGAGATCGGTGCTGTCGCGTTGGTCTATGAGCGGGTGGGACGTCCGGATCCACACCTTGCCCGAACCAGGCCGGTGTCCTTCGGCAATACGCATCTCCAAGGACCGGATGTATCCCCCGGGCCACACGCTGGCGCCATCCCATGGCTTGCATTCGTCGGGGGCCGGCATGGACTCATCTTCCACTGCGGCTACAGCGCTGGTGTCGCTGGTGACCATACGCCACGCGGCAGCACGGATTGCCACACGGCCTCCCGCCGAAAGCTCTGCCTGGATGAGTTCGATGGTCCGTCCCGGCCTCAACGTCGAGGTGGTGACCTGGAACTCGCCACCGGGAATCAGCCCGAGGATTTCGTAGCTGATCCGCGCCAGGCGGACGTCGTCCCGTGGCTCATGGCGAACCAAGGCATCGGCGATGATGCCCGAGGCGGGGGCCATGTGTTGTTCGTGTGGATTCCACGCACCTTGGGCGTGGATGGTGGAGCGATAGCGGCCCTCGCCCAATGATTCGTAGTAAAAATCGCCGTCCGCCAGTTCCGGTAATGCAGTAGTCAACCCAGGCCTTTCGCCGATCCAGCTGTAGAACTCAGACCACTGTATCCGCTGATTTGGCCCTCGCCCGACGCCGACGGAACACGACAACCCAGACGACGATGGCCGCCAAGGCTGCGATTCCCACCGCAGCACCAACTGGCGACGCCGCCGCTACCGCCAACCACGCCTCCAAAGCAGCAAGGCCAATGGTCGCGTAAAGCAGAGCCCAGATGACAGAACCCGCCAAGGCGGCGGGCAGGTACCGCCGGAGCGGCATGCGGGCAGCGCCCGCTGCAAGGTTGATGGCCGTCTGGAGGCCGATGGTCAGGAAAGAGAGTACGACGGCGTATGGTCCCCAGCGCTGTATCAGGGCCTGGGCCCGCGCTGCTTTGGGTCGCTCCAAAGAATCACCGAAGCGGGTGTGCGCGAGTCCGGCCACCGCTCCCCGCCCAATCCAGTAGGTGACGTTGACGCGGATCATGACGATCGCGAAGAGCGCCGCGAGTGCGACGCCGAAAGGCAAACTCATGATCTGGTCCACTCGACTTAGGCTACCCTAAGCAGCGGGTCAATGAGGACCCGGGCTCATGGACTGCACGGTGGAAACTCTGGACGTGTCCAAACCGTAGGACCAGTGCGAACCCTAGGATGAGTGCATGGATCTCCGCGACGCCGCCAACGAGCTGTACGCCGTGACCCCCCGTGATTTCACGGCGGAACGAACTGCGCTTGTCCGCAAAGCGAAGGATGCCGGCAACAAGGACCTGGCCAAAGAGATTGGCAGCCTCGCAAAGCCGGCCGCCGGCGCCTGGGCGATCAACATGCTGGCCCTTCACAAGCCAGAGGTGATTGACGGCGTCGTACGCTTTGGCGTTTCGCTGCGAACCGCCCAAGAGGAGGGCGACGCAGAATCGTTCCGCGAACTCGGGCAGCAACGCCAGGGCCAGCTGACATCTGCCGTGCATGCGGCCAAGGATCTCGCATCCGAGCTGGGCGCTCCACTAAGCGCTGCCGCAGCAGCCGACGTTGAGCAGACGTTCAGGGCAGCAATGGCCGATGCCGGGGCCGCCAGGGCAGTAGGAACGGGCCGGCTGGTGCGGGGGCTCAGCGGCAGCGGTTTCGAGGCAGTGGACCTTACAGGTGCCATCGCGGTACCAGGTCCGGATGACGAAGCGGGTCCTGAATACGGGAAGGCCCCTGCGAAGCGTGCAGCCAAGACGGAACCGGCGTCATCTTCCAAGGGCAAGCCCAAGCCCTCCAAAGACGCGCCGTCCAAAGAGAAGAAACCAAAGGACGAAGCAACGTCCCTGGCCGATAGGCGCGCAGCCAAGCAACAAGCAGCACTGGAAGAGGCCCGCCGCGACTTCGAGGCCGCTGACAGGGAAGCCAAGGAAGCAGAAGCCGCCGCATCCGACGCGTGGGAAGCCGTCAAAGACCTGGCCGCCCGAAGAGCCAACCTCAAATCCGAGATTGAAGACCTCAAGAAGCGTCTGGCCACCCTTGAAGCCGAACTTATTGGGATTACCCGTGATGCGGAATCCGCGGAATCAGGCAAGAAGCGTGCCGTGCGGGCCGCGACGCAGCAACGACGCGCCGCGGACCAAGCCCAGCGGCGCGTCGATCGGCTGAGCTAGTCCTTCTTCTTGACCGGGGACTTCTGCAGGTGGTGCGTGGCCGGGCCTTCAAGGTACTTTCCCTCCGGGGTGAAGCGAGAACCGTGCAAGGGGCAGTCCCACGACTTCTCGGCGTCGTTCCAACTCACGATTCCGCCCAAGTGTGCGCAGCTCGCCGAAACCATGCAGACGTTGCCGTCCACAGTGGACACGGCCGCCGGTTCACCCTTGTAGAGCCCCACCACGCCGGTTCCTTCGGCGGGCCGGGTCTGATCTGTGATTTCAGGTTTGGCCTTGATTTTTGCCCTGTCCTCCACCATCCGCTTGGTGGTGCCGGCGTTGAGGCGGACCGCCTGAAGCCCGCCCTGGGGCGAGGTTACCCGGTGATGGATGACGCTGGCCCAGTCGGACTGGCCACCCAGGATGTCGGAGGTGATGGACAGGGCCGCCGCCACCCCGTTGCTCATCCCCCATTTGTTATAGCCGGTGCCGAAGAAGATCCGTCCGTGGCCGCGCGGAAGCTTGCCGAAGAACGGCATCAGGTTAGTGGCTCGATAGTCCTGTGCTGACCACGTGTGGGTGACCTCAGCTCCGGGGTAATGCTGTGTTGCCCATCCGAGCAGGTCATCAAGGTGCGACTTAGGCGACTTCGCCCGGCCCGCTGTATGGCCATAACCGCCTACCAGGAGCAGCTCCCCCTCGGGAGTAGGTTGCGTGCGCTGGGAGCGCGTGGGCGAATCGATGGACAGGTACATTCCCTTCGGAATTTCGCCCGGTACCGTGAGGGCGGCCGCATAGGACCGGTTGGGTTCAAGCTTGGCGAAGTACAGGCCGCGGTCCAGGATGGGGATGCCCGTAGCTATCACCACTGTGTCCGCCGTGAAGGTGCCCTTTCGGGTGGAGACCTCCATGGGTTGCTCGGAGCCCACGTTCTGCACCTGCATGTCCTCAACGATGAGGCCGCCATGCTCGCGGATGTCCCTGGCGAGCGTTTCCAGCACGTCCATGGGGTGAATCTGGGCTTGGCCTTCCAGTTCCAAAGCTTCCACAACGGGAAACGGCAATCCGGGGTCACGGCTGAAGTGGACGTCCAAACCTGCGTCCCTTGAAACTGCAGCCTCCTTGCGGAGCCGCTGGCCGCCGTCGTCCGTGGTTGCGAACGTGACGGCTGTCCGGCGCTGGAACGGGATACCTTGCTGCTCCATGTACTGCGTCAGCCAGGCCTGCCCGCTCTTGTTGGCCTCCACATAGGCCTGCACCACTTTCAACGAGTACTGGCTACGCAAGGCCGAAAGCGCTCCTCCCTGCAGGAGGCTCAACTTGCCGGTGGTGTTGCCAGTGGTCACTGCACCGAGTGTTCGGGCTTCGAAGACCACCACGCGCTGCCCGGACCTGGACAAGAGCAGGGCAGTCACCATACCTGTGAGCCCGGCGCCCACCACTATCGTGTCAAAGTGCTTTTCCTCGGGGATTGAGTCGGACATGAAGCGGGAATCCCGGTCCAACCACAGCGATTTCATCGATCAACCTGCCTCTCAATTCACTGGCATGTGGTGAGGGAAACGCTAGGCGGGTCTCTGGTGCTTATCAAGGGGTGGCGGTGTCTCTCGCCAGAGCAGCTGCATGCTGTAGTTCGGGGTCCGGATCCATGGCCCACCGCTCCAGTACGCGTTCAGCACGTTCCTTCGCAAGTCCCTCCAGCTGTGCCAGCAACGGCCTCACAACGTCTGCGGCCAGAGGATCCACCAGCTCCCGGGTTCCTGCACCCCTGATGAATCCCTCGATGCGCGTCAGATCTGTGTTGACGAGAAGCCCAACCTTGGTCTGCAGCAGAACCACGGCTGCGAGGCGGCGTTCGAAGACCGGCTCCTCCCAAAGTTCCGAGCTCAGGGCGGTGATGTCGTCATGGTTGAGGTTCTTGTACCGCTTCAGTGCATCCCTCACCGTTCCCCGCACGGCACCCATCGACGCGCCATACACTTTCACGCTCCCGCCTAGGCGCTCACTGGCCTCATCGGCCTTCTCCCAGGTCGATTCCATCTGCAGGGTGTAGTCCACGAATTCACCGGCTTCACTCACCCGTCTATTTTGTCAGTGCCTCCCCCTAGCGTGATGACAACAGCAACCGACAGGAGCAACATGCCGTCCCAAGAGCTCGCCACCGAGGCATCCTTTCCGGGTGTCCCCGCTGCTTCGTCCATGCCCGACTGGTACCCGACACTGCTCAACACCGTGGCTCAAGAGGTCCGTGTCGGCAGGACCCGGGCGCTGGCCGCGGCGAATAGCGAGTTGTTGAATTCTTACTGGAGCATCGGTCGGCAGCTCGCCGAGCGTGAATCCGAGCAAGGCTGGGGAGCCAAGGTGGTCACCCGTTTGTCCGCCGACATCCGTACCCGGTTCCCGGAAGCAAAAGGCTTCTCCCCCAGGAACCTGAGGTACATGAAGAGCTTCGCCCAAGCATGGCCGGACTTTCCAATGTTGCAAGCGCCGCTTGCAACATTGCCTTGGTACCACCAGATCGCCTTGTTGGAAAAGCTCGACGACGCCGACACCCGCCTTTGGTACGCCGCGGCGGCTGCCCAACACGGATGGTCGCGCAACGTGCTGGCCCACCAGATCTCAACCCGCTTGCACGAACGGTCAGGGCAGGCCATCACCAACTTCAAAACCACCATGGTCCCTGCCGATTCGGACCTCGCCCAGCAGGCGACCAAGGACCCCTATGTCTTTGACTTTCTGTCCATGAGTGATCGGCACACCGAACGGGACCTGGAGTTGCAGTTGGTGAAACATGTGGAGAAATTCCTGCTGGAGCTGGGCCAGGGTTTCGCTTTCGTTGGTGAGCAGGTGCGCCTGGAGATTGCCGGGGACGAGTTCTTCGCGGATCTCCTCTTCTATCATCTGAAGTTGCGCTGCTACATGGTCATCGAACTCAAGGCCGTGAAGTTCGAACCTGGGTTCCTCGGGCAATTAGGTATGTATATGGCGGCCGTGGACGACCTTATGGCGCATCCCGACGACAAGCCGACCATTGGCTTGCTGTTGTGCAAGGAGAAGAACAGCGTGGTGGCGGAGTATGCACTGCGTGGGTTCAACGCCCCCGTAGGCATCGCGGAATGGAAAACATCCCTGGCTGACTCCCTGCCTGATGAGTTGGTGGCGAGCCTGCCGAGTATCGAGACCTTGGAAGCCGAGCTGGCGAGCGAGGCAGCGCGGCTGCAGGGCTGAGTTCTCGGGTAGGGCGGCTTAGACGTTGTCCTTGAACCACGTCAGGGTGTCGTTCCAAGCAGCAGTTGCCTGAGCCTCCACGTAGCGCTCGCCCGTGTCATTGTGGAACGCGTGGTCCACGCCGGGGTACACCTTGAGCTGGTGCTTGACCGTTGAGGCATCCAAGGCCGCCTGCAGTTGGGGCATCGCACCGGTGATACGTGCATCGTTTTCCGCGTAGACGCCAAAGACCGCCGGTTTGATGGTGGGGACCTTGGCCAGGTCCGGGGCGGGACCGTAGAAGGCGGATGTTGCTTTGAGCCCCTGAATCTCGGTGCTTGCCTGCCACGTGATACCGCCGCCGAAGCAGAAACCCACCATGGCAATCCGGCCCTCGTCGACGAAGTCCTGGCCGTTGAGGTAGTCGAAGGCTGCTTTGAAATCGTCCACGTGCCTTTGGGCACCTGCCTGCGTCAGAGCGCCAGGTACAGCGTCCGGATCCATATTCGCGGTGCCGCCCTCCCTGCTCAGGAGGTCCAGCGCCAGCGCCGCGTACCCTTCCTTGGCGAAGCGCCGGGCAACGTCCTGGATGTGCGGTGTAAGCCCGCGGTTTTCGTGACAGATCAAGACGCCAGGACCCTTTTGGCTCCCCTCGGGCCGGGCCAGGTACGCGCTGACATCCGTCCCGTTTGCGGGAAACGTCACTGTTGCCGTCGTCAGGCCCGCAGCACCTTCCGGGACAGATAACGGGCTCTTGGCATTGGGAACCGCAGTGGTCGCGGTCCCCGGCGATACGGCCGTTGACGTGGGCGAAGGCGTGGGCATGGGATCCGTGGTTTGGGGAACCTCATCCGGCGTACAGCCCACCAATGTCATGGCCGCCGCGGCAGCGGTCATGCTTCCCATAATGAACGCCACCCGCCTGGTGAATGTCTTGTGCGACATGTCCCCCGACCGGAAGTCGTCGTAGAACTCTTCGATCAAGTACTTTTCAAACTTGCCCAGCTGGGTCATGGTGGTCCTCCCGAAGATGGCACTTATCCTCCCCTCATGTGAAGACGCCGACAAGGGCGGGATGGTTCAAACTCAGTCCCGGATGAACCGTCTAATAATGTCAGTGCCTCCTGCGAGAGTAGGGACATGGAGCAGATCCGGGAAAGGCAAACGAAGACAGCGGTGTCCGCTGCGCCTCTTCGTGCCACATCCCGAGGCGTGTCACGGCCCGGCGAGGTTCCGGCCGGCTCTGTGTGTAGGGACTTGATTGAGCAGTTGCGGGTTTTGGAGGAGATGAAGTCGGCCATCACGGCTTTGCAGGCGCGGGTTGCTGTGGCTTTCGATCTTGCCCAGCGCGCCGAGCAGGCCGAGGCCGGTGTTCCTCCGTCGGAACGTGGCCAAGGTGTGGGTGCGCAGGTGGCGTTGGCCCGGCGGGAGTCTCCGAATCGTGGGTCCCGGTTGTTGGGTTTGGCGAAGGCCCTTGTGCTGGAGATGCCGCGGACTTTGGCTGCTCTGAAGT
>NZ_JAPSHI010000055.1:0-6258 GCF_031180005.1 Paenarthrobacter sp.
CATGGGCCGCGGGTCGTCGTCCTCCCGGACGGGACAGGTGTGCAGCTCGGGTCGGAAGTGGTGCTGGAAGGTGCGCGGATCCCAGGAAATGATGCCGCCAGTGCGTGCCTGAATCACTTCAGCTTGTTCCTGGTCGAGTCAGCAGGGCAGCCCGCCTAAATCGAAATTGCGGGAGGACGGGCACGGTGCCCGCTACCCAAGTAGCGCCATGCTGTGTGTCGGGCCAGCGGAGTCTGTGCAACAGTCTCTAGACACTTGCGCAACAGGCTTTGCATGATGTCCCAACCAGTCACATGCTGCCGTCTTTATTGGCTAGCATGCATTGCCTCGTGAGCATTGAGGTTGAGGATGCTTGCCTCAGTGAACGATTAGGCTGGGGGTAATGACGTTGGGGGACCCTGACGTCAAGGTTTGGGTGTGCCTTTAGCTGACGGTTGTAAAATCCGGGCGGAGACCAGGTCGACAGCTTTAGCAACCCCTTGCCTGACACGCTGCTGGTCAGGCAAGGGGTATATGGACTAATGCGAGCCCGCATGAGCGGGACCTGCAGGGTAGGTAGCCGTTAGTTTTCAAGGAGGGAGACGTCGCGGACGGCACCCTTGTCCGCGGAGGTGGCCATGGCGGCGTAGGCGCGCAGTGCCGCGGAGACCTGGCGGTCCCGGTCTTTGGGCTTGTAGCCGCCGTTGGCTTCGAGTTTTTCGCGGCGTTCGGCGAGGACCTCGTCGGAGACTTCCAGCTGCATGGAACGGTGGCTGATGTTAATGCTGATGATGTCACCGTCTTCCACCAGGGCGATGGTGCCGCCGGAGGCGGCCTCGGGGGAGATGTGCCCGATTGACAGGCCGGAGGTGCCGCCGGAGAAGCGGCCGTCCGTGATGAGGGCGCACTTTTTGCCCAGGCCGCGGCCCTTGAGGAACGACGTCGGGTAGAGCATTTCCTGCATGCCCGGACCCCCGCGCGGGCCTTCGTAGCGGATGACCACCACGTCGCCTTCCTTGACGGTCTTGTTCAGGATTTTTTCTACGGCTTCGTCCTGGGACTCGCACACAACGGCGGGGCCTTCGAAGGTCCAGATGGACTCGTCCACGCCGGCGGTCTTCACCACGGCGCCGTCGACGGCCACGTTGCCGCGGAGCACGGCCAGTCCGCCATCCTTGGAGTAGGCATGTTCCACGGAACGGATGCAGCCCTCCGCAGCGTCGGTGTCCAGGGAGGTCCACTCGTTCGATTGTGAGAACGCGGTGGAGGAGCGGACTCCGCCGGGGGCTGCGTGCCACAGGGCTTTCGCTTCTTCGGTGGCTTTGCCGCCCCGAATGTCCCAGTCATCCAGCCAGCCGTCCAGGTCCCTCGAATGCACGGAGTGGACGTCCTTGTGCAGGAGCCCGCCCCGGTTCAGCTCGCCCAGCAGGGCGGGGATGCCGCCGGCGCGGTGCACATCCTCCATGTAGTAGGTCTTGTCCTTCGCGACGTTTGGGGCCACCTTGGCCAGGCAGGGCACCTGGCGGGACTTGGCGTCCATCTCGGCCAGTCCGTAATCCACGCCCGCCTCCTGCGCCGCGGCAAGCAGGTGCAGGATGGTGTTGGTCGAGCCGCCCATGGAGATGTCCAGGGCCATGGCATTGTCGAAGGCCTTGGCGGTGGCGATGGAGCGCGGCAGCACGGAGGCGTCGTCGCCGTCGTAATAGCGCTTCACCAGCTCGACGACGGTGGAACCGGCTTTCTCGTACAGCGCCTTGCGCGCGGTGTGGGTGGCCAGCACGGAGCCGTTGCCCGGCAGGGACAGGCCGATGGCCTCGGTGAGGCAGTTCATGGAGTTGGCGGTGAACATGCCGGAACAGGAACCGCAGGTGGGGCAGGCGTTCTCTTCGATGAGGTTGATGTCTTCATCGGAGATTGAATCGTCCACGGCGTCGGCAATCGCGTTCACCAGGTCCAGGGAGCGCACGGAGCCGTCGGTCAGGGTCACGCGGCCGGCCTCCATGGGCCCGCCGGAGACGAACACGGTGGGGATGTTCAGGCGCAGCGCGGCCATGAGCATGCCCGGGGTGATCTTGTCGCAGTTGGAGATACAGACCAGCGCGTCGGCGCAGTGGGCGTTGACCATGTACTCCACGGAGTCGGCAATCAGGTCACGGGAAGGCAGCGAGTACAGCATGCCGGCATGGCCCATTGCGATGCCATCGTCCACGGCTATGGTGTTGAACTCGCGCGGCACGGCGCCGGCGGCGAGGATCGCGTCGGAGACGATCCGGCCCACCGGGGCGAGGTGGGTGTGGCCCGGGACGAATTCGGTGAAGGAGTTGGCCACCGCGATGATTGGCTTGCCGATGTCCGAGTTGGCGACGCCGGAGGCGCGCAGCAGGGCGCGGGCGCCGGCCATGTTCCGGCCGTGAGTGACTGTTTTAGAGCGAAGTGCGGGCATGTACCGATCCTGCCGTCACCGGCGCACAGGTGGAAGACAGTGCTGATACTAGTAGCAGGAGTAACAGAGTACTAGTGTTATTTCCGTGAAAGGGGTTGGGGATAAACGCAGGGAGCTGGGCCTGTTCCTGCGGGCACGCCGGGAACAGGCATTGCGGTCCGAGTACGGGTTGCCGCCCGTGGCCCGTCGGCGGGAGCGGGGGTTGCGGCGGGAGGAAGTGGCTTTTCTTTCCGGGGTGAGCGTCACTTGGTACACGTGGCTTGAGCAGGGCAGGGACATCAGGCCCTCCCGCGAAGTCCTCGAAGCCGTTGCACGAACTCTGCACTTGTCGGAGACGGGGCGTTCCTATGTCCTGTCATTAGGCGGTTATTCGGCGCCTGCGTCTGCCGGTCCAGAGGCTGCTGATGCGCCTGCTCACATTCAGCGCCTCCTCGACGCGTTGGGTCCCAACCCTGCTTTCGCGCTGGCCCCCGATTGGAGTGTTATGGGATGGAACCGGGCCTACGCTGCGCTCTATCCCAACATAGCCAAGGTCGCCACCGCCGAGCGGAACTTGCTGTGGCTCGTCTTTACGGACCCCTATGTGAAGGAACTGCTCCCGGACTGGGACGTGACCAGCAGGAGGTTCCTGGCCGAGTTCCGGGCAGAAGCGGGGCAGCGGCTGGGTGATCCGGACGTGTCTTACCAGGTGGAGCGGCTTAAGGAAACGAGCGCAGTATTCAAGGAGGGCTGGGATCGGTACGACATTTTGGGCTTCGAATCACGCGAGCGGCTCTTCCACCACCCAGCCGTCGGAGTCCTGCAACTGGAACACCACCAACTCTCGCCTTCGGATCGGCCCGACCTGCACATCGTCGTTTACACACCGTCAATAGGCAGTAATGCCGCGGCCCAGGTGCAGTCCCTCCTAGCCCAGATCTAAGTCCCCTCATCTGGGCTTTGGGTGGGCCTGTATTGGGCGGAGCTCTGTCAGGTGCCAATTCTCCGGACATGATGAGCTGGTTTGAACCGGCCGTGAGGCCAACGTTGTGAGCGGGTCCAGTGAAAGCGTTGCTCATAACGCAGGAATCAGAGCGCTCGGACAGGATCGATGTGGCGTTCTCTGCGGGCAAGTCCTCGAATCACATTCAGTCCTCCGTTGCGTAGCACCGCGACTTGTGCGAGGACTGCCGCGACCTCTTTGTATGCCTCTTGAGGGAGATCTTTTGTGAAATCTTGTCCCACGCTGACGGAAAGATCATCCAGATGGATCACAAGTTCGACCAGTCGGGTTCGCAGGTACTCCTCCACGGTCACTACGACACCTTGGAGAACTTGAATTGTTTCGTCTGCGGGGATGTGGGGGAGGCGCTCGGACAGTCGTTGGCGCACTTCCTTGTACTCCCGTGCCAGGGACGTGGGCCCATTTGATGCGGCTTCCAGAGAGCGGGCCCGTACGGTGCGGTGGAAGTCGCTGTCGATGGGATCGTGAGTGCCGAGGACGGTGACGATGTATCCGGCGGCGTCGGTGGCATGTGTTGTGTCATCAGTGAAGGCACCGATGTAGTTCTCGACTGTGAGAAGGCCTCGCGCGAGATGACCGGCCAAGCCAGCGACGGTATATCCCTCCAGCGCACTTGGATCCTTCCAGCCTTCTTTTAGAGCGTTACTGTCGAGGGTCGCCTCAACTTGTCTGGCAACAGCCAAGAAAGTGTTGAGCACACTGGTCGGTTTAGTAGACATAGCAACTCCATTGCTGCGGAAATTTCGATCATGGGCGGGGTTACTGGAAAAAGGCGCTCAGCCTGCATCAGCCTTTCGGCCAGCCGAGCGCCTTGGATCGTCCTGGACTGCACGAGTTGACCGGCAGGCAGTGTACTAAAGCGCCATAGTACCTAGCTCTTGCTGGCGGCCTAGGTTGTAGATTGCCGAAGCTGCCTGACAGGCCCGCCTCGACTCTGTGCTCTTGCGGCTTGTCTGGACGGCAGGCTCATCTCCGGAAGTAGGCTTAAAACATGATCGGACGCGTTGATGAAGTCGTGGTGGATTGCCAAAGTCCTGCTTCCCTTGCCGGGTTCTGGGCTTCGATCCTCGGGGGAGAACCCGTGCACCGCAGCGAAGAGTGGTCATTCGTCGACCCGCCAGGCTGGACGCGTTTGGCCTTCCAACGGGTGCCAGAGACAAAGCAGGGGAAGAACCGCCTCCATATCGACGTGCTGGTTGAGGATGTAGCAGTGGCGTCGGACGCGGCCGAAGCGCTTGGAGCTGACAAACTCGGCGTAATGCAGAGGAGTTCTGCGGGCGCGTTTCAAGTGCTCCGTGACCCCGAGGGCAACGAATGGTGTGTTGTACGTCCATCAACTGAGGTATAGAACCAGCGGATGGTGACATTGTCCTGGCATTTCCATGTCATGTGCGCTCTCCACTTCTGAGAGGTCGAAGAGGCGGACGAGACCAGGGGAGGGCTGGCCGCAGGTACGGGAGGTAACGGCTTTCGTGCGGTTGTTCCGGCCTATCTGAATGCCGGATTACTGCAGGGGCATCCGGCAGTATCGCCTCATGCTGCGCTGCGGACGCCGGTGATGAGTGAGCAGAAGTTGTGCACCAATGCTCAAAGGTCATCTCCTCGGCGGAGTAGCTGAATTTCGCTTACTGCTGCTCCTTCAGGGGGTAATACCCGGGTTGAGGCAGGAGCGAATAAGGTTGCGCTTTCAGGTGCGACTGCCATGCCAAGTCCGGCCCCTAGCAAGTAGAGGATGCTGGTCCAGTTCGAGGATTCTTGGGCGATAGTTGGCGTGACACCTAGCTCGAGTAGTGGTTGCAGGTTGCGGGTGGAGGCTGTTTCCCCAGCTGAGCGTGGGTAAAGGACAAACAGCTCGCCCCGCAGGTCTTCGCCGCAGGCGTGGCAGTGGATACGTGAGCAGTACCCTTCTACTCAAGTCCAAATCCCAAAGGCCGGACTGGTCCGGCCCCCCCTTCTCCAGATCCAAGAAAGATTGTTGAACAATCTCTTGCGCCAATTGTTCAACAACATGTATTCTCGCTGAGGAAGATAATTGTGATTACGGTCACCCTGACGTTACGGACGGATCCATGGCAGACGGCAGCACCAAACTTGATCTGAGCTCATCCGCCCGGCGCACAGCCCTCCTCGGCGCGATGTTCCTGATGGCCACCAGCGCCATAGGTCCCGGCTTCATCACACAGACCACGGTCTTCACGGCGCAGCTCGGCGCGGCCTTCGCCTTCGCCATCCTTGCGTCCATCCTCATCGACATCGCCGTTCAGATGAATGTCTGGCGCGTCATCGGAGTTTCCGGCCTGCGCGCCCAGGAGCTCGGTAACCGGGTGATCCCCGGCATCGGCTGGTTCCTTGCCGGCCTGGTCTTTCTGGGCGGCATAGTCTTCAATATCGGCAACATAGCCGGCACGGGTTTGGGTGCCAACGCGATGCTCGGCGTCGACCCGAAGATCGGCGGCGCTGTGTCCGCAGTTGTCGCCATCCTGATCTTCGTCAGCAAGCGGGCGGGCCTGGCACTGGACCGGATCGTGGTGCTCCTCGGCGCTCTCATGATCCTGTTGATGATCTATGTCGCGATTGTCGCTGCACCGCCGCTCGGTGATGCGCTTAAGAACACGTTCCTCCCTGAACGGGTAGACTTCCTCGTCATCACCACCTTGGTTGGCGGCACGGTTGGCGGCTACATTACCTACGCCGGCGCACACCGCATGCTGGATTCGGGCGCCACCGGTGTGGAGCACGTCAAGGAAATCACGCGCAGCTCCGTGATCGGCATCATGGTCACCGGCCTGATGAGGGTGCTGTTGTTCCTGGCGATCCTCGGCGTTGTGGCCGG
>NZ_JAPSHI010000056.1:0-6168 GCF_031180005.1 Paenarthrobacter sp.
GGCAGAGGCTCTGCTGCTGGCCCGCCTCAACAGCGAGGGTCTGGGCTGACGTTTGCCCGCCTCGGGCGGGCCCGAACAGCCCTGGACCAGGATTGCCTGCAGGTTCCGGGAACAAGCAGCCTTCGGCCATGGTTACGCCTGGGGTTAGAGCTACGCGTCCGAGCGACGTAGCATGTAGCTATAGCCCATACCGTTTCCGTAGGGGCAGGCGCCGTTCACGCGGGGCCGCCAGGACCGTCGTTAGAAGGTAGGCCAATGAGCACTACGACCAATGAAAACAGCACTGAATCCAACGGCACCGCCAGTGCCGAACTGGCGACCCACGAGGTTCAGCTGACCGACGTTGCCGCAGGCAAGGTCCGCAGCCTCCTTGAGCAGGAAGGCAGGACCGACCTCCGCCTCCGCGTCGCCGTGCAGCCTGGTGGTTGCTCCGGTTTGATTTACCAGCTCTACTTCGACGAGCGCCTCCTGGACGGGGACGCCGTACGTGACTTTGACGGCGTGGAGGTCGTCGTCGACAAGATGAGCGTGCCGTACCTCAGCGGTGCCAGCATCGACTTCGAGGACACCATCTCGAAGCAGGGGTTCACCATCGACAACCCCAACGCCGGCGGGTCCTGCGCCTGCGGCGATTCATTCCACTAAGCGGGCCTTGCTGCCTTCCTCACCCTGTGGCGGTGCCGGTTTCTACCGGCGCCGCCACACTGATGAGGACGTGTGGGCGAAAACGCGCGGGGAGCGGTAAGCTCTACACCGAGTAGTAAAACTCTTTTCGTGTGCCCGGGACGACGAAGGCCGCCCAGGCAACAGCAACAAGTAGGAAGGGCCGTCTGTGAGTTCGCAGAACCGAACCGGCAGCCGACGCAAAAAGATCGCTAAGATCACTGGCTTGGCAACTGCCGGCGCGTTGGTTTTGACTGGATGTTCGCCATTGGTAGAGAAGGGGTGGCTTCCGACCGAGCGCGGGACCACCAGTAACACCGACCGGATCATGGACCTGTGGGTCAACTCATGGATTGCCGCTCTCGCGGTGGGCATCATCACCTGGGGCCTGATCGTCTGGTGCCTCGTTGCCTACCGGCGCCGCAAGGGGACCGTTGGCTTCCCCCGGCAGACCAGCTTCAACCTTCCGCTGGAAGTTTTCTACCTGACCATTCCGCTGTTCATGGTGCTGGTGTTCTTCTACTTCACCGACCGCGACCAGCAGGCGATCGATGACCGCTCCAAGCCGGCCGACGTCGTCGTTGACGTCCGCGGCAAGCAGTGGGCCTGGGACTTCAACTACAAGAAGGGCGAGGTCATTCAGGAAGACGTGTATGAAGCCGGCGTGCAGGCGCACCTGACCGGCAACGCCGTCGACAAGGAAAAGCTCCCTACGCTTTACCTGCCCGTCAACAGGTCCGTTGACGTCGAACTCAACGCCCGCGACGTCATCCACTCTTTCTGGGTCCCCGCGTTCCTGCAGAAGCGGGACATGATCCCCGGCAAGACAAACTACATCCGGTTCACGCCCACGAAGGAAGGCACCTATGACGGAAAGTGCGCAGAGCTCTGCGGCGAGTACCACTCCGAAATGCTCTTCCGCGTGAAGGTTGTCTCCGAGTCCGAATTCCAGGCGAAGATGAACCAGCTCCGCCAGGACGGCAACACGGGCCTGCTCGGCGAAGAGTACGACCGCAACCCGAGCCTGTCCGAATCGAAGTAAGGGGAGCGACGTGGCTACTTACACTCAATCCGCCGGGATCCTCGAAGCTCCCGTAGTTCCAAAGTCCAAGGGACGCATCGTCGTCAACTGGATCACCTCAACTGACCACAAGACCATCGGGTACATGTACCTGATCGCGTCCTTCGTGTTCTTCTGCCTGGGTGGCGTGATGGCGCTGCTCATCCGTGCCGAGCTGTTCGAACCCGGCATGCAGATCCTGCAGACCAAAGAGCAGTACAACCAGATGTTCACCATGCACGGCACAGTCATGCTGCTGATGTTCGCCACTCCGCTCTTCGCAGGTTTTGCGAACGTCATCATGCCGCTGCAGATCGGCGCACCGGACGTCGCATTCCCGCGCCTGAATGCCCTGGCGTTCTGGTTCTTCCTGTTCGGCTCCACCATCGCCGTCTCCGGCTTCATCACCCCGCAGGGTGCGGCGTCGTTCGGCTGGTTCGCCTACGCCCCGCTGTCCAACACCACCTTCAGCCCCGGTGTGGGCGGTGACCTCTGGGTCTTCGGCCTGGCGCTGTCCGGTTTCGGCACCATCCTTGGTGCCGTCAACTTCATCACCACCATCATCTGCATGCGCGCTCCGGGCATGACCATGTGGCGGATGCCGATCTTCACCTGGAACACCCTCGTGACGGCCATCCTCGTGCTGATGGCGTTCCCGCCGCTGGCCGCCGCCCTGTTCGCCCTGGGTGCAGACCGCCGCTTCGGTGCTCACATCTTTGATCCGGAAAACGGCGGTGCCGTGCTGTGGCAGCACCTGTTCTGGTTCTTTGGACACCCCGAGGTGTACATCATCGCGCTGCCGTTCTTCGGCATCGTCTCCGAAATCTTTCCGGTCTTCAGCCGCAAGCCGATCTTCGGTTACAAGGGCCTGGTCTACGCGACGATCGCCATCGCCGCTCTCTCGGTGACCGTGTGGGCGCACCACATGTACGTCACCGGTGCTGTGCTGTTGCCGTTCTTCGCCTTCATGACGATGCTCATCGCGGTTCCCACCGGCGTGAAGTTCTTCAACTGGATCGGCACCATGTGGCGCGGTTCGCTGACGTTCGAGACTCCGATGCTGTGGAGCATCGGCTTCCTCATCACGTTCCTCTTCGGCGGCCTGACCGGCATCATCCTGGCCTCACCGCCGCTGGACTTCCACGTCTCTGACTCCTACTTCGTGGTGGCGCACTTCCACTACGTCGTCTTCGGCACCGTGGTGTTCGCAATGTTCGCCGGATTCTACTTCTGGTGGCCGAAGTGGACGGGCAAGATGCTCAACGAGCGGCTCGGCAAGATCCACTTCTGGCTGCTGTTCCTGGGCTTCCACGGCACCTTCCTGATCCAGCACTGGCTTGGTGTGGAAGGCATGCCCCGCCGCTACGCTGACTACATGATCGAGGACAACTTCACCTGGATGAACCAGTTCTCCACCATCTCCTCGTTCGTCCTGGGCGCGTCGCTGATCCCGTTCTTCTGGAACGTGTACATCACCGCCCGCAGCAGCGAAAAGGTCCTCGTGGACGATCCCTGGGGTTTCGGGGCTTCACTGGAATGGGCCACATCCTGCCCGCCGCCGCGCCACAACTTCACGTCGCTGCCGCGCATCCGCTCGGAGCGCCCGGCGCTGGACCTGCACCACCCTGAGCTCTCCCAGTCACACACCGTTGAGTCACCGGCACCGGCAGCAGCTGTGCTCGGTAACGCCGATCAGAAGGACGCCTCGCAGTGAAGATCGAATCATGGATTTTTGGAGCCGGAGTCTTCTTCTTCGTACCGGTCGCCCTGATTTACGGCTTCCTTACCAACTGGTCTGAGTGGGTTGGCATCCTTGGCATCCTGCTCGTCGGGGGCCTCGCCGGCATGATCGGCGCCTACCTCGGCTTCACAGGCAAGCGGGTCGGACTGCGTCCCGAGGACCGCGCCGACGCCGAGATCCATGAGGGTGCCGGTGAGCAGGGCCACTTCAGCCCCTGGAGCTGGTGGCCGCTGGTGCTCGGTCTCTCCTGTGCCGCTGGCTTCCTTGGCCTTGCTGTGGGCTTCTGGATCGTGTTCATCGCCGCCGGCATGGCGGTTGTGGCGCTCATCGGCTGGGTGTACGAGTACAGCCGCGGCGACCACGCCCACTAGGCTTCGCTTCTGAGCCGGCCGTACTGACGGCAGATATAACGACGGCGGGCCCCCACCTTGTGGTGGGGGCCCGCCGTCGTTATTGCTTCTGCAGCTGCCTGTTATGGTGCTGCCGGTGCTTTTGGCGTCTGGGCAGCCTGTGCTGCCAGGAGCTCAGCAAGGCCGCCCAGGGCGTCCTCCGCCTCAGTGACTGTCCTGCCAGCCGGGAGGGCTTCCTCCGCAACTGCCAGTTCCACTTCACAGCCGCGGTTGAAGTCGGCGGACATGACCTCAAGCAGTGACCGGGCATCAACGGCGTCGTTGCCAGCCTTGCTGATGGTCACTGGCAAGCCGGTCTCGTTCACGGCGCGGACAAATTCCGCCGCGGGGCGGGCATGCAGGCCGATGGCCGCTGTGACGATTGCCTTACGTACTGGCAATGAATACTCCTCTATCCGGGCGGTCGTGCTGCCGCCGCCTCTAAACGGTCGCCCTTAAGAATATCCTCGCGGCTTGTCCGGCGGCGCTGGCACCGCCTCCTGGTCTAGACCTCCCGCCCGGTTGGCCTAATCTTGGAGTGTGAACAAATTCAGCAGGAGCACCGATGGCTGCTAGTGCTGCAGGCATCGCCGGTGAGATCGACCGGAAAAGCGGCGTCCCCATTTACATCCAGCTCCGGGAGATTCTCCGGACGTACATCGCCACCTCCTGCCCGCCGGGTTCCGCTCTTCCTTCGGAGCGGGACCTCGCCGAGCGGTTCGGCCTTGCGCGCATGACGGTCCGACAAGCCATCGACGCCTTGGTAGGCGAGGAGGTCATTGAGCGCGTTGTCGGCTTGGGAACCTTTGTGCGGAAACCGAAGCTGGACCTCCAGGTCAAGCTCACCTCCTACAGTGAGGAAATGCAGCGCCGTGGCATGGTGCCTGCAGCAAGGGTGCTGAGCTTTGAGCAGATCGCCGCCAGTGCCTTCCTCGCCCGGGAATTGCAGCTCGAGGAGGGAACTCCGCTGGTACGGTTCAGGCGGCTGCTGCTGGCCGATAACGAGCCAATGAGCGTCGACGAGAACTTTATCCCGGCCCACCGCGTACCAGGGCTTCTGGACGGCGAGCCGCCCACCTCGCTGTACAACGTGCTGAGCGAACAGTACGGCCTGGTGATGGAATGGGGTGAGGACATGATTGAAGCCACCGCAGCCTCGCCCTCCACCGCGCGGCTGCTCAACGTGGAGATCGGGTCGCCCCTGCTGAAGATCCAGCGGCACGCGTTTGTTGCGAGGGCCATGGTGGACTATTCGGTGTCCTTCTACCGGGCAGACCGGTACAAGTTGTGGGTGCCGCTGCAGCGCCCAGGCGTCCGCCCGACGCGCAACTACGCATCCGGATACCGCAACGCCTGACTGCGCCTCCTGCTAACCCTGGCTCCGCCCTCTGCACAAGGAAGAAGCCCGGTCCCAAGGGGACCGGGCTTCTTCCTTGTCAACGACTGAAATAGTTGCTGAGGATGATCCTAGTGGCTGAGGGTCTTCTGTCCCTCGCCGGCCTCAACGGCTTCATGGTGGCCGTGGCTGGCTGCCAGTTCGGCAGGAGTCGCCGGGGCAACCCTGTCCTCGAAGAACCAGCGGGAGAGTGCCGCACGGCGCTTTTCCTTCTTGGTGACGACGCCGTGCTCGTTCGGCTCGGCCGGCAGCGGAGCCGGCGACTCGAACCCGACGAGCTTGTAGCGCTTGTACTCATCGAGCGGAGCGTGAACCTCAATGAACTCACCGTGCGGAAGGCGCACGATACGTCCGGTTTCACGTCCGTGGAGGGCGATCTCGCGGTCCTTGCGCTGCAGCGCCAGGGCCACGCGCTTCGTGACGACGAAGGCGATGATCGGTCCGAGGAAGAACAGTGCACGCAGCCAGTACGTGACGTCGTTCAGGGAGACCATGAAGTGGGTCGCAATGAGGTCGGAGCTGGCTGCAGCCCACATGACGCAGTAGAACGTGAACCCTGCCATGCCGATCGCGGTCCTTGTGGGAGCGTTGCGCGGACGGTCCAGAACGTGGTGTTCGCGGTCGTCCTTCGTGACCCAGCGCTCAATCCACGGGTACATGAACAGAACGGTGAAGACGATGCCAGCCGGCACCAGGGCCGGAAGCAGGACGTTCAGCGTCAGCACGTAACCGAAGATGACGTATTCGAAGTGGAAGTCGCCAAGGACACCGGGCATGAGGCGAAGTGCACCGTCAACCCAGCCGATGTACCAGTCAGGCTGCGTGCCTGCGGAAACCGGTGAGGGGTCGTAGGGGCCGTAGTTCCAAATCGGGTTGATGGTGAAGAATCCTGCCATCAGGGCAATGACACCGAACACGA
>NZ_JAPSHI010000074.1:0-1563 GCF_031180005.1 Paenarthrobacter sp.
AAAGCCGATTTAGAGGTGCGGATGCAGGCACCTCTTCGACCGATTGGAAGGTCACATGCTTGAAACCGTTGATCCGCCTTGCGTCAAAGACGCCATGATTTCCTGCCCGAAGACCCTCCCGCCAGAGAGCAGCGTGGAGGAAGTCCGTAGGTTCTTCGCTGATGACCACGTTCATTTGGCACTGATCGTTGATTCCAGCGGACGGCTCCTTACGACTTTGGAGCGGTCTGATATTCCTGCGGAGGCCACTGGCAGTGCAAAGGCAAGTGGTTTTGGGACGATCCTTGGCAGAACAGTAGAGCCGCAACAGTCGCTTGGTGCTGCCACTGCGTCTCTGCAGTTAGCAGGCCGCCGTCGACTTGCAGTAGTGGATGTTGAGGGAAAGCTTCTCGGTTTGCTCTGCCGTAAGCGAACCGGGCTTGGCTATTGCAATGATGCAGGAGTTGCTGCTCGCGCAGCCGGACTGGAGACGTCTACAAGGGGCAGCCTCGGCCGTCGCGGCAAGGAAGAGGCCAGCGCCAATGCCGGCCGCCAATGAGATGACCCGGCCGGCGGACGCGCTGCTGACGGGTCGCCCCCGGATTCCAGCGAAATCAATCCCGTTCCCGCAACGAAGAAGAGCATGGCCAGCCCGACCTGGGCCAACGTGTCCACGAACTCAGTGGACTGAATCGACCCCAGCACGTAAGGGAGGGTGGCTCCGGCCGCTGCATAACCGTGGAGTTTTAGATTAAGGGCGAAAGCTCATCAGCTGTTCTCGGGCCGGACAGACCTTGACGGGCTGCACTGATCGCTGATCAACCCGGTGGCAGCGCATTCGCGCACATCCCGAATACCCCGGACGGCGGATTCCTTGTTGGGATACGGTCCGGATACCGCTACGACTGTCCCATCGTGAGACTTGAGCCTGAACGCATAAGAAGCGTGCTCGTCAGTAAAGAGTTCAAATTTTCCGGTCATGGTTTACCCCTGTACCCCCGGGGTTGTTGACCTCGGGATTGTTCACCAAATGAAGACGCATCGTTGCGCCCCGGCCCCCCAGCCGCCCGATACCACTACGGTAAAAGAGAAATCGTTTACTCGCGAGTACACCGACATAAAAGGCCTTATTCGCCCTTGGGACCGGTATGCGGAGAGGTCTTCAGCGCAGGACCTCGACGAGCGCAACCCACGAGAAAATAACGGCGCCGATCAGTGCCACAATCGTGGCGAGGGCCACCACGAGCAGGCCGGCTGGCATGGACAGTAGGAGCAGTACGGCCCCAGCGGCGTAGATGACGAGCGGGATCACGAATGACACGATGTGCTGGGTGTCCCAGTTGCGTGGACGTCCAGGAGTGTCGTCCCGAAGAATCGCGCGGGCGGCGAGGGCAGCGATGACGCCTCCGGCCAGGGTTCCGGCCAGGACCTCGATTCCGAACGCCCACAGCGGCTGGTCCGGGATGAGTGCCATGCAGGCAAGGACCACGCCCAGGATCAGGGCGGAAATGGCGGCCCCTGCGCGGGCTGCTAGTCCCCGTGATTCCGCGATCTGTTTGATGTTTACGGACAACGCCACGATGA
>NZ_JAPSHI010000057.1:0-5965 GCF_031180005.1 Paenarthrobacter sp.
GAGCTTGCGGGTGAACGGTGGCTGGTGTCCGAAGCGGGGCTTGGGCGGTTCCTGGCTTCCCTCCCCGAACCCATGCTGCTTGGAGCGGTGGAACTGGCGGACGGTTCGAGGGCGGTCGGATTCGCTTGTGATGCTGTCGCGGCTGCGCAGGGAGAAGACATCACGCACTACGGCGACTGGCTGGCAGACCGGAAGGGGGCCACAGGCCGGGACGGGCAGCATGAGCCCCACAACGTGTGGCAGAACCTGGGGGAGGCAGCCCTCGCTGGGTTCAGCCGCGGCGAGCGGCGGTGACACCCGGCGGGCGGTGCCGGGGCCCTGTGAGGCCCCGGCACCGTCCGCCGGTGGGAAGCGGGGCGGGTCCAACTCCCGGTAAACTTGATGATTGTGACTTCCCAAAACACCCCCTCGCCCAAGAACGCCCCGGAGCCGCTCGATGCCAGCGAGCAGATGCGCATCCGCATGGAAAAGCGCGCCAAGCTGATTGAGCGCGGCGTTGAGGCGTACCCGGTGGGTGTGGAACGGACACATTCGCTCGCGGAGGTCCGCGAAAAGTATGCCCATCTGGAGGCGGATGACACCACAGGCGACATTGTAGGCGTCACCGGCCGTGTTGTGTTCGTGCGCAACACCGGAAAGCTGTGCTTCGCCACCCTCCAGGAGGGCGGCACTGACGGCAAGGGAACACGGCTGCAGGCCATGCTCAGCCTCGCCAACGTGGGCGAGGAAGCGCTGGCCGACTGGAAGGCGCTGGTGGACCTCGGTGACCACGTGTTCATCCGGGGTGAGGTCATCTCCTCCCGCCGTGGTGAGCTGTCCGTTATGGCCGAGTCCTGGTCCATGGCCTCCAAGGCGCTTCGTCCGCTGCCGGTACTCCACGCCGAGCTGAACGAGGAGACCCGCGTCCGCCAGCGCTACGTGGATTTGATGGTTCGCGACGAAGCCCGCGAAATGGTTTATACCCGCGCCGCCATTACGCGCTCCATCCGTGAGACGCTCTTTCGCCACAACTATGTGGAAGTCGAAACCCCCATTCTCCAGCTGGTCCACGGCGGCGCGCTCGCACGCCCGTTTGAAACCCACATGAACGCCTTCGACCAGAAGATGACCCTGCGCATCGCCACGGAGCTCTACCTCAAGCGGGCCGTGGTGGGCGGCATTGACCGCGTTTATGACATGGGGCGCGTGTTCCGCAACGAGGGCGTGGACTCAACCCACAGCCCGGAGTTCACCACGCTGGAGTGCTACGAGGCATGGGCGGACCAGTTTGTTATGGCACAGCGGATCAAGGAAATCATCCTCGATGCCGCGGACGCCGTAGGCGCCGGCCGTGTCCTGCAGACAGAAGCGGGAGAGATCAACCTTGACGGCGAGTGGGCTTGGGTTTCCGTTTACCCGGGATTGTCCGACGCCGTTGGCCAGGAAGTTACCCCGGATACTCCGCTGGAGGTGCTTCGCGGCATTGCCGACAAGCACGAGGTCAAGGTGGACCCGAAGTGGGACGCAGAGAAGCTGGTTGTCGAGCTGTTCGGCGAGATTGTGGAGCCCACCCTGCTGAACCCCACCTTTGTCTACGACTACCCGCCCTCTGCCCAGCCGCTCGCCCGCCCGCACCGCGAGGACGGCCGGCTGATCGAGGCGTGGGACCTCATCATCGGCGGCATGGAGCGCGGTACGGCCTTCTCCGAACTGATCGACCCCGTTATCCAGCGCGAACGGCTTACCGAGCAGTCCCGCCACGCAGCCGCCGGTGACGACGAGGCGATGCAACTGGATGAGGACTTCCTGCGTGCGCTCGAATACGGGGCGCCTCCAATGGGCGGTATCGGGCTCGGCATCGACCGGCTGGTAATGCTGTTCACCGGAGCCGGAATCCGCGAAACCATCCTCTTCCCGCTGCTGAAGCCGGAAGGGCACTGAGCATGGAGTATGTAGCTGTACTCCTGCCTTCCCTGGTAGTAGGCCTCCTCTTCTGGTTCGCCATGAAAGCAATCTTCAACGCGGACAAATCCGAACGCCAGGCGGAGGCACAGGCGCAGGCAGAAGCGGAAGAGCGTGCTGCCGGGCCTGCCGGCCGCCCGGGCCCGGAATCGAATAGATAAACCACCCGGCTTTCCGTTTTTATCCCCAGGAACCAATTTACGCTTTGACGCGTTGCCATAAAGCGAGTCATACTTTCAGGGAAACATCCTGCTTTTCTGGAAACCGAACCCTTTTCAAAGGAAGACTTTAAATGGCACAGAAAGTAAACATCATCCTCGTTGATGATTTGGATGGGGGATCCGCAGACGAGAATGTTAAGTTTGGCCTTGACGGGGTCAACTACGAGATTGACCTTTCGGCAGCCAATGCCGCTGAACTCCGTTCCTCACTCGAACGCTTTATCAATGCTTCGCGCAAGGCTTCCGGCGGCAGCAGCGGCCGGGCTGCCCGCACCAAAGCACCGAGTGGAGGCCGCAGCCACGATTCAGCGCAGATTCGCCAATGGGCGAGGGAAAACGGCTACACCGTTAACAGCCGCGGCCGAATTCAGGCCGAAATCCAGGAAGCCTACCAAAAGGCCAATTCCTAGTTTCAGCCACAGCCGGCCTATAAGCCCTGCTTCCCGTTATGGGAGGCAGGGCTTCTTTGGTTTCCCGCGCTGATAGAGCCCGCCGTGCGGCATTTACTCCCACATACGGGCCTCAGCAGCAGGGCTGCATTTAGGGTGCAGGACGTGGCAGGCAGCCAACGTGAACTGGGAGGCATCGGTGTGGAAGGACCCGGAGTGGGCCCCCCATTGCGTGTGGAAAAGGCTTGTTCTGCAGTCTTCTTCAGGCTGCCGGCGGTGTTTGGCGGGGACGGCTGCCGGTATTCCCGGTTCATCACGGTTTCCCCCGTGGCGAACACGCTCCACAAGTGTGGGCGGGCCACGTAGCATCAAAGTACGTCGTAGCTAGGAGTGTGGCGAAATGTTTGAGCGATTTACGGACCGTGCCCGTCGCGTAGTTGTGCTTGCCCAAGAAGAGGCACGCATGCTGAACCACAATTACATCGGTACCGAACACATCCTCTTGGGTCTTATCCATGAGGGTGAGGGCGTTGCCGCCAAAGCTCTTGAGTCCTTGAGCATTTCGCTCGACGGCGTTCGCGAGCAGGTGCAGGAGATCATCGGGCAGGGCCAGCAGGCGCCGTCCGGCCATATCCCCTTCACCCCCCGTGCCAAGAAGGTGCTGGAACTCTCGCTGCGCGAGGCCCTCCAGCTGGGCCACAACTACATCGGCACGGAGCACATCCTGCTGGGACTCATCCGCGAGGGTGAGGGTGTTGCCGCCCAGGTGCTGGTCAAGCTCGGCGCCGACCTTAACCGGGTCCGCCAGCAGGTCATCCAGCTCCTGTCGGGCTACCAGGGCAAGGAAACCACCGGCGCAGGCGTCGGCTCGGGCCAGCCCGAGGGCGCACCGGCCGGATCTGTTGTGCTGGACCAGTTCGGGCGCAACCTGACTCAGGCTGCCCGCGAGAACAAGCTGGACCCGGTGATCGGGCGCGAGCAGGAGATGGAACGCGTTATGCAGGTCCTCTCCCGCCGCACCAAGAACAACCCGGTGCTGATTGGTGAGCCAGGCGTCGGCAAGACCGCCGTCGTCGAGGGTCTTGCCCAGGCGATTGTCCGCGGCGATGTCCCGGAGACCATTCGGGACAAGCAGCTCTACACCCTGGACCTCGGGTCCCTGGTGGCCGGCTCCCGCTACCGGGGTGACTTCGAAGAGCGCCTGAAGAAGGTCCTCAAGGAAATCCGCACCCGCGGCGACATCATCCTCTTCATCGACGAGATCCACACCCTTGTGGGTGCCGGTGCCGCCGAAGGTGCAATCGATGCTGCCTCCATCCTGAAGCCCATGCTGGCCCGCGGTGAACTGCAGACCATCGGTGCCACCACGCTTGACGAGTACCGCAAGCACATCGAAAAGGATGCCGCACTGGAGCGCCGCTTCCAGCCGATCCAGGTCAAGGAGCCCTCAGTTGCGCATGCGATTGAGATCCTGAAGGGCCTGCGTGACCGCTACGAGGCGCACCACCGCGTGACCATTACCGACGGCGCCCTCGCCTCGGCTGCAAGCCTCGCCGAGCGCTACATCTCTGACCGCTTCCTGCCGGACAAGGCGATCGACCTGATCGACGAAGCCGGCGCACGGCTGCGCATCCGCCGCATGACCGCTCCGCCGGAGCTCAAGGCCATGGACGAGCGCATTGCCAAGCTGAAGATGGAAAAGGAGTCCGCGATTGACGCGCAGGACTTCGAAGGTGCAGCCGCGCTCCGTGACAAAGAGCAGAAGATGATTACCGAGCGCTCCGAAAAGGAACGCCACTGGAAGTCCGGCGGCATGGACGACATCTCCGAGGTGGATGAGGATCTCATCGCTGAGGTGCTTGCCAACTCCACGGGCATCCCCGTGTTCAAGCTGACCGAGGAAGAATCCTCGCGCCTGCTGAAGATGGAAGAGGAACTGCACAAGCGGGTCGTGGGCCAGGACGAGGCCATCAAGGCACTGTCCCAGGCAATCCGTCGTACCCGTGCAGGACTCAAGGACCCGAAGCGTCCCGGCGGTTCGTTCATCTTCGCCGGCCCCACCGGCGTCGGCAAGACCGAACTGGCCAAGGCACTCGCGGAGTTCCTGTTTGGTGAAGAGGACGCCCTCATCACCCTGGACATGTCCGAGTACTCCGAGAAGCACACCGTCTCGCGGCTCTTCGGCGCACCTCCGGGTTACGTCGGCTACGAGGAAGGCGGCCAGCTGACCGAAAAGGTCCGGCGTCGTCCGTTCTCGGTGGTCCTGTTCGACGAAGTGGAAAAGGCCCACGCGGACCTCTTCAATTCGCTGCTGCAGATCCTGGAAGACGGCCGCCTGACCGACTCCCAGGGCCGCGTGGTGGACTTCAAGAACACGGTGATCATCATGACCACCAACCTGGGCACCCGGGACATCTCCAAGAGCGTTGCCACCGGCTTCCAGTCGGGCACCGACACGCAGACCGGCTACAACCGCATGCGTGCCCGTGTCACCGAGGAGCTCAAGCAGCACTTCCGCCCCGAGTTCCTGAACCGTGTGGATGACGTTGTGGTGTTCCCGCAGCTCACCCAGGACGAGATCATCGAGATCGTGGACATGTTCGTCACCCGCCTGGAGAAGCGCCTCAAGGACAAGGACATGGGCATTGAGCTCACGCCCAAGGCCAAGGTGCTCCTGGCAACCCGCGGCTACGATCCCGCCATGGGTGCCCGGCCGCTGCGCCGCACCATCCAGCGCGAGATCGAGGACCAGCTCTCCGAGAAGATCCTGTTCGGCGAAATCCACGCCGGCGACATCGTCGTAGTGGACGTGGAAGGCGACGGCGACGACGCCAAGTTCACGTTCGCCGGCAATGCCAAGCCGCGCATCCCGGAAATCGCCCCGAGCGTCTAAAGCACCACCCGAAGGCCCCGCCAGCTCCCCGAGCAGGCGGGGCCTTCGCTTGTCCTCCGTCCCGGCAAAGCGTTGGCGTCCGGCATGACTCGGTTGGGTCGTTGCGGCACGCCGGAGTCATTTGCCGCTTGCTGCTCCTTCGTCGCTTTGACGCAAGCTACACAAATGACCCCGGCGCCTGCGCTTCGCGTGAGGCGCGCCTATGCACCATGCGACGGACATCAGGCACTTATGTAGCGTGCGTCTAAGCGAGGAACGGGCGGGCACGCGGTAAATGTCGCAGTTTCTGGGCCGGAAGTCTTCGCCTCGTAGGATTGCTCTGTGACTGACTCCTTCCATATCCGCCCCGCACGCACCGGCGATGTTTCCGCCATCAAGAAACTTGTGGCGCCGCTGGCAGAGCAACGGATCCTGATGGCAAAGGAGACGGTTGCTTACTACGAGAGCCTGCAGGAGTTCCGGATCGCCGAGTCCTCGGACGGCGAAGTCATTGGCTGCGGCGCACTCCATGTGATGTGGGA
>NZ_JAPSHI010000058.1:0-5894 GCF_031180005.1 Paenarthrobacter sp.
TTCCAGTCTTCCCGCTGCCGGCCCGCGCCAACAGTGGCACGAAGGCAGAAGTACGATGGATTCGGGCCAACGTAGGGAAGGGGCAGGGATGAGGATCGCGGTGTACGCGTTTGACGGGGCGACGATGTTCCACCTTGCCGTTCCGCAGATGGTTTTTGACGAGGTGACCCGCCAGGGCCTGGCCGGCTGGACAACGGTTCTTTTCTCTGACCAGGAAGGCGGGATCACAACTGCTGAGGGCTACCCGCTGGGCAAGGTAAAGGGGCCTGAGGCTGCGGAGGCGGCGGACGTAGTGGTGGTGCCTTCATGGTTCGACGACGGGCGCGTCCCCAGTGACTCGCTGCGGCAGGTGCTTCATGGGGCACACGATCGCGGGGCGCCCATCCTGGGCTTGTGCCTGGGTGCCATCCCCGTAGCCGACGCCGGTCTGCTCGCCGGGCGCCCCGCAGTCACCCACTGGCAGGCCTTTAATTCCCTTACTGCCCGGCATCCCGACGTCCCGCTGGACCAGTCAGTGCTCTATATCGACCACGGGGATGTCCTGACTTCTGCCGGTACCGCCTCGGCGCTGGACGCATGCCTGCACCTGGTCCGGGCACGGCTCGGTGCAGACGCGGCGAACCAGGTGGCCCGCAGCCTGGTCATCGCTCCCCACCGCGAGGGTGGGCAGGCGCAATACATTGAGCGGCCGGTGCCGGAGCGCTCCACGGATGATCCGATCTCGCGCTTGCTTGAATGGGCCCTGGGCCGCTTGGGAGAACCCCTGACCATCGACCGGCTCGCGGCACAGGCACACCTCAGCCGGCGCACTTTTGTCCGTGCCTTCCGGGCAGCAACCGGGAGCACACCGGCCGTCTGGATCCGCGCCCGGCGCCTTGACGCTGCCCGGCGGCTGCTGGAGACCACGGATCTATCGATAGACCAGATCTCCGCCGACTGCGGATTCGGCAGCGCCGTCACCCTGCGGCAAAACTTCGCGGCCGCTTTTTCCACGACGCCCACGGAGTACAGGCGCCATTTTGACGCGCGGGTTCGCTGACGGCCCCCTGTTCCCGCGACCCATTTTTTGGGTAAGGCATCATGGCCCAGGCCGGCCCGTTACCCGCTGGTCAGGTCAAACTATTCGAGACCGCTTCAACCACGAGGACCCACATGACCGCAGAACTTTTACAGGGCATCGAGCGCTTCACCGTGACCCAGAAGCTCACCCTGATGGTGAATCGCTATGAAATACACTCCATGACCGGAGACAGGCAAGCCGGGCACCTGCTCGCCGTCGCCCAGCAGAAGCGGGCTGCTTTCAAGGAGCAGGTGACCTTCTACCAGGACGAGTCAAGGACCACGCCGATCTTCTCCTTCAAAGCTCGGCAACGCCTCGACCTCGGCGCGACGTACGACGTGCTGGACGCCAGTGGACAACGGATCGGCACCTTCCGAAAGGACTTTGCCAAATCCCTGCTGCGATCGACGTGGCACCTCGAAGCGTCCGGGCTCAAACTCACCGGAAGTGAACGCAACATTGGCGTCGCCATCGGCCGGCGCATATGGGAAGCGACACCGATTGGTGATGCAGTCCCTTCGCCCTTTCGTTTCCACTTCGACTTTGTCAACGCGAACGGAGAAGTGCTCATGACATCAGAACGGGGAAAGTCACTGCGCGACCGGTACCTCATTACCCTTCCCGGTGCACGACTCGATGGCCGGGTTGCGGCGGCTATGGCAGTCGCACTGGATGCTCTGCAGTCCCGATAGACCTACCAAAGCGACAGGACGAACGCGGTGCCAACCATCTCGCCCGCATCCGTCAACAGAGTTGGGCCGCGGGAGTTCGAGTGGGCTATCGGCCGCTCAACAATGAGAGTCCCAGATGTGCCACCTCGATCGGGAGCAACTGTTTGTCGCCGGGGATGTGGCGGATTCTTTCGCCCACCAAGTACGCGCCGGAGTTTCCTACGACGACGCGGTTGCTTCCGTTGAGGAGGGCGGCATCTCCCGGGATGGCCCGGAGCGCAGGCATGAAGATCTCTTCAAGCTTGCGGATCCTGATGTCGCAGCCGGCCACTCCCGCAAATTTCCCGCCCACCTGGATCGGTGCGGTGTAGGTGAGGATGTATTCGTCCAGGCCGAGGTAGTCGACGTAGGGGCCCCACATTGACCGTTCCCCTGTGCGGCTTGCCGAGGTGAAAAAGGGCATGTTCTGGTAATCGTAAAACCGCTCACCGCCAGGGGTGAGATCGAATTCCAGCTTTTCGATTCCCTCTCCGCGCCTGATCCACCACTCCAGAACGCCGTCCCGGTTCTCGATGGCGTCCGCGGAGAAGATGACTCCAGCTCCCACCACGAAACTGTGCGTTCCGAGGAAGTCCTTGCTCATGCTCTCCAGTTGCCCCACGTCCCGGGGCGTAACGCTGAACGGGCTGTGATGATTCGTCCACAACGCTGCCGTGCGCGATGCGAATGTGTCGACGTCAAGCCCCAAAGTGTTCGTCCAGGCAGCAATGTCCTTCGCGGCCTTGGTGACAGGGGTAGTGGTTGTCATGGGCGCTCCTGCTGATACGTCGGGTATCCGAGGGACAGTTTCGCGTCGACCAAATGGTGGACGTCATGCCGGATGTGCTCCAGCACGAGCCGTTGAGCATCTTCAGGTGCGTCATTGGCGATGGCGCGTGCTAAGGCCAGGTGCTCGGCGGCCACCTGTTCCGGGTCCCGGGTCAGTGATACGGGGGCCCACAGCGCTTGAACTGTCTCGGCCTGGAGCCTGATTTCTGCATTCGTAAGCCTTGGGGACTGCGCCAGGACTGCCAGTTCGATATGGAATCTGCTGTCGGCGCGTGCTTGCAGTTCCGGCTTGTCTGTCATAACGACACCCCGCGCAAGCTCCAGGAGCCTGTTGATTTCGTGGGGTTCGGCTCGTTCGCAGGCCAGTCGAACGGTGGCGGCGGCGATGGCAGCATGCTCGTCCCCCACGTCCCGGATCTCGGCTATGGACGTGTCCCGGAACCATTTTTTGATGACATCGGTGGATGTGAAGGGCTGCTTGACGACGAACGTGCCGCCACTGCGCCCCCTCCGTGTGGCAACAATTCCCTGATCGCGAAGGTCGGACAACGCTTCCCGGAGAGTGGACGGCGCAACGCCGAACATCTCCGACAGTGCTGTTTCGGGGGGAAGCCGCTCGCCAACCTTCAGCAGGCCAAGGGCGATCGCCTTGGAGATCCGGTTGACGATGGCTTCGGAGCGCTCTGTTTCCGGCAACGCCCGGTACACCTGGGCTTGGAAAGCGGTGGTAGATGCCAAGAACGACTCCATGGGAAATAGGGACAGCAGTAACTCTAATACCGGCACGACCTGCTGGCTCCGCTGCTCCTGAGTGTACTGCAGATTCCGGAAAAGAGTCGAAACCATAACTTATTAAGGGTCAAGCGGACTCAAAAGAGCGTGAAATAGCGGTAATTTCGCACTAGTGTGGGGGCCGCTTGCGCTCCTAAAGATATGAAACTATGGTTTTTACGACGTGGTCCCGCTCACAGGCAGCGGTTATGACCGAAAGAAGGAGTCCAATGCGTGTAGAAACCCCCGAACCGGTTGGGGAGCTTGACGTCGATGACGACGCTCAGCATCTTGCCAGCCTTGGTTATTCATACGAGAGGCAATTCAAGCGGGAGATGACGTTCTGGGGGAACGTCTCGCTGGGATTCACCTACCTGTCACCTGTAGTAGCGATCTATTCCTTGTTCGCGGCATCCCTGAGCGTTGCCGGGCCGCCGATGTTTTGGTCCCTGGTCATCGTGGGAGTGGGACAACTCCTGGTGGCAACGGTTTTCGGTGAAGTGGTGGCGGCCTATCCAGTGGCCGGCGGCGTCTATCCGTGGTCCAGAAGGCTCTGGGGCCGCAAATGGGGCTGGATGAATGGCTGGGTCTACTTGGTGGCGCTCCTGACCACTATCGCCAGCGTCGCATACGGGGCGGGTCCGTTCCTGAGCACCCTGGCCGGCATGGAAAGCAGCGTGGACGCCACGATCCTGTGCGGTCTCGTGGTCATAGCGCTTGCCACGGTCCTTAACCTTGGTGGCACAAAAGTGCTGAACGCAGTGGCCATGATCGGCCTCCTCGCAGAGCTCGGTGGCGCCCTGGTGGTGGGCATCTGGCTGCTTGCTACCGCAAGGCACCATGACCTCAGCGTCCTGTTCCAGACTTTTGGTGCAGGGGAAGGCAACAACTACTTCTTTGCATTTGCGGCTGCCGGACTCATTGGCATCTTCCAGTACTACGGCTTTGAGGCCTGCGGCGACGTAGCGGAGGAAGTCCCCAACCCGGGCCGTACCATCCCCAAGGCCATGCGGATGACCATCTACATTGGCGGTTTCGCGGCGATGTTCGTCTGCCTGTCCCTTATCCTTGCAGTTCCTGATTTCGCTGCCGTGATTTCAGGGACCGAGACGGACCCTGTGGGCAACATCCTCCTTTCGGCGTTCGGCCCCATCGGTTTCAAGGCCGTTCTCGCAGTCGTCCTTATCTCGTTCCTCTCCTGCGTGCTGAGCCTGCAGGCGGCAACCTCCCGCCTTGCCTACTCGATGGCCCGTGACGGAATCCTTCCGGCCAGCAAGCTCCTCAGCACGTTCAGCGAATCCCGCCATGTGCCTCCTTATGCTCTGCTCCTGGCGGGGCTTGTGCCGGCATTCATCGTCATCGGATCCAAGGTCTCCAGCGACGCGCTGACCGTCATCATCTCCTTCGCAGCCATGGGCATGTACATGGGCTTCCAGATGGTTGTCCTTGCCGCGCTTCGGGCACGCATCCTGGGCTGGAAGCCGAACGGAGCTTTCCGGCTGGGCGTATGGGGCATTCCGGTCAATATCGCAGCTCTCGCCTGGGGTGTGCTTGGCATGGTCAACATGGCCTGGCCGCGGACACCCGAAGACGGGTGGTTCGCCAACCACGTGGTCCTGATCTCCGCCGTCACGGTGGTCGCGCTCGGTCTGCTGTACATGGCCTGGAAGAAGCCCCACCTCAAAGGCGACGCTCCGGCGGCCGATGCAGTTCCGGCGCTCTCCGCCCGCCAGCCGCTGTGAAGGACGAAAGGTAACAAAATCCCATGCTGATTACTGGCATCAAGAGCCGACCTGTATACGACGAGCTGACGCCGATGGCGAGCGGCCTCATCCACCTCGCTGCCGGCCAGGGCAGCGGTGGGAAAGCGCTGGTACGCCTGCTCCGGGCGATGACCCCTGAACAGCTGGCGGCAACCACCGTACTGTACTCAACCGAATCATTCACCGGCCAGAACTATTTGATCGATCTCCAACAGTTCAAGGTGCGTGACCTGGCCGTGTTCCCAACTAACGCAGACGCCGTCAGCGGACTCGATGCATATCTGGCGACGGCGAAGATGGGCACCCGGCTATACCTGACCGGTTCTGAGGGGTTTATCGGCACCTCAATGCAGGTGGCCACCTCTTACGGCATGAACCGGGACGAAGTGCTGCGCGAGCACGCCGGTTCCTTTGTGAGGCGCGTGTGGTGCGCGCACTGTGGCCACTATTCCGAGAATGTCACCCACCGGATCTTTGTATGCCCGGGCTGTGAACTGAACCTGATCGTTCGCGACCACTACTCGGGGAGGCTCGCCGCCTTCCAGGGAGTGAAAGCAGACAGCGAAGTACCCGGCGAAATGCCGGAAAATGAGGAGTTGGATACGTGAGCGAGTCCCAGCATGGAGCCCTGCGGCTCCGGGTCAAACGGATCGAAGCGGTGACCCCGGAAATCAACCGGTACACCTTTGGCGCAGCCGACGGCTCCTGGCTCCCTCCCTTCTCGGGCGGCAGCCACATCACGGTCCTGATCCCGGCCGATGGGGAGACCAGGCGCAACGCGTACTCACTGATGAGTTCGCC
>NZ_JAPSHI010000020.1:0-76220 GCF_031180005.1 Paenarthrobacter sp.
CCCAACGACTTCGCCTCCCTCGGAGCAGACGGCTTCGGCTTCTCCGACACCCGCCAAGCCGCACGCCGCTACTTCAAAAACGACACCCACTCCATCGTCGCCAAAACCCTCCAGTTACTGGCGGCGAAGGGCGAAGTTGAAGAAGGTGCGCTGGAAAAGGCGATCGAAAAGTACCGGCTGCTGGATGTGAACGCCGGCACCACCGGCGGAGCAGGCGGCGACGCCTAACTGTTCGTCGGGTTACCCGCGGCAAAAGCAACGACAGTTATATCCGCGACGGCGGCTTTCACCGAAAGGTGAGGGCCGCCGTCGGGCGTTAAGGGGGTTGGGACCTACGTGCCGAGGACGTGACCAGCAACAACACGAGTTGTAGCCTTCTCACAAATGGAGCTTGCCCGCGATGGGCCGTATGCTCGTTCCATGGCAGAGCCAAGCAAAACAACCACCAAGCGCAAGGCAGCACCGCAGGCTTTGTCACCCGAAAAGGCAGAAACCCTGCGGCAACTCCGCGCCAACGTGGGCCAACTGTCCACCAGTACCATGCGGCAGCTCGAGAAGTCACTGCCCTGGTATGGCCGCCTGAGCTCCGATGAACGGTCGGCCTTGGGCCTGGTGGCCCAGAACGGCATCGCCGCCTTCGTGACGTGGTACGAACGGCCCAGTTCGCCGTCGTGGATCCTCACTGACGTCTTTGGCAACGCCCCCACGGAACTGACTCGTTCCATCAGCCTGCAAAAGGCCCTGCAACTGATCCGCATCGTGGTGGAAGTCGTGGAGGACCAGGTGCCTGTGATCGCCCCGGAGTCCGACCAGCCGTCACTACGGGAAGCCGTACTGCGCTATTCACGGGAAGTAGCTTTCGCAGCCGCTGATGTTTACGCGCGGGCTGCGGAATCCCGCGGTTCCTGGGATACACGCTTGGAAGCGTTGATAGTTGACGCCATTTTGCGAGGCGAGAACACCGATGCGTTAAGGTCCAGGATCGCAGCCCTCGGCTGGAAAGCGCAGGAGCGATTCACCGTAATGGTGGGAAACTCGCCGTCAGAGCCCAGCGCCAGCTATGTCAGCGAACTACGCCGTACCGCCGGGCGCTTCGCCGAGGATGCACTGGTGGGAATCCAGGGCGACCGTCTCATCTTGATCCTTGGCGGGGTGCAGGACCGCGACACAGCCTATATCAAGCTCAGTGAGCTCTTCGCACCGGGCGCCGTGGTTTACGGCCCGGAAGCAGGCTCCTTGCTTGAGGCGAGCAGTTCCGCCCAGGCGGCGTTCGCAGGGCTGACCGCAGCCCGGGCATGGCCTTCCGCACCACGGCCTGTTGCTGCGGATGACCTCCTCCCTGAGCGTGTCGTTTCCGGGGATGACGCCGCGCGAAGGTCACTGATCAAGAACATTTACCGACCCCTGCTCGCGGCCTCGAACGGGCTCGTGGAGACCTTGGGCACGTACTTGGAGCTCGGCCACTCGCTGGAAGCAACAGCACGCGAACTATTCGTCCATGCCAACACCGTGCGCTACCGTTTGAAGCGTGTCTGCGATGTGACAGGCTGGGATCCGCTCCTTCCCAGGGAGGCGTTTGTGCTGCAAACGGCGTTGGTGGTGGGCCGCCTTTCAGCCCAACCAAAAGCCGCTACCGAACGTCACGCGTCACGTTCTCAGAACTGAACCGTTGTAGACTTCCTACAAACTGACCCAGTGAGCTTGGTGTACCAAAACACCAGTGGATCACGTGGCAATTTGGAAAGCTGGATACGTGCTTGCAATCGTCTGCCCTGGACAGGGCTCCCAGACCCCCGGATTTTTGGCCCCTTGGCTGGAACTCCCCTCCGTCGAAGGCCAATTGGCCGCACTGAGCGAAATCGCAGGCATTGACCTCAAGGCCCACGGAACCACCTCGGATGAAGAGACCATCAAGGATACTGCCGTAGCGCAGCCATTGATCGTCGCCGCCGGCCTGGTTGCTGCCAAGTCATTGTTCGATGTCGAACTCAGCTCCCTTCCGGTCATCCTCGCCGGGCACTCGGTGGGCGAAATCACGGCCTCGGCCCTCGCGGGCGTCCTCACCGAGTCCGAGGCAATGACCTTCGTTCGGGAGCGCGCCAACAGCATGGCCGCAGCAGCCGCCGTGACCCCCACGGGCATGAGCGCCGTTGTGGGCGGAGACCCTGCCGAGGTCCTGTCGGCCATTACTGCCGCGGGTGCCACACCAGCCAATGTCAACGGCGCGGGACAAACCGTCGCCGCAGGTACCTTCGAGCAACTCAAGGCCTTGGCGGACAACCCGCCAGCGAAGGCCCGCGTCATACCCCTCAAGGTGGCCGGCGCCTTCCATACTTCCCACATGGCACCGGCAGTCAGCGCCCTTGAGGCCCTCAAGCCGTCCCTGTCGCCGCAAAACCCGGCAGTTCCACTGTTGTCGAACTACGATGGCAAAGAGGTCACAGCAGGCCATGCCGCCGTCGAAAGCCTGATCGCACAAGTCTCACGCCCGGTCCGCTGGGATCAGTGCATGGAAACCCTCGTTGAACGCGGTGTCACCGGTGTGATCGAACTTGCCCCTGCCGGCACACTCACAGGTCTTGCCAAGCGTGGCATGCCTGGCGTCAAGACGGTTGCTGTCAAAACCCCGGAGGATCTCTCCGCGGCTCTCGCACTCTTTGCTGAATTGGAGGGGCAGGCATGAGCACTCCAGTACTCAACAAGGCTGCTGTCAACGAGAACGCACGCATCCTGGGCATCGGCGCCTACCGGCCGGACGTCATCGTCACCAACGACGACGTGTGCCAGTGGATTGACTCCTCGGACGAGTGGATCCGCCAGCGCACCGGCATCATCACCCGTCATCGTGCAGCCGCGGATGTCAGCGTGATCGACATGGCCGAAGGCGCCGCACGTGAGGCCCTCAAGCAGGCGGGAATTGAACCGTCCCAGCTGGGTGCCGTCATTGTGCCCACCGTGACACACCCCTATGCGACCCCTTCTGCTGCCGCTGCACTTACTGACCGACTGGGTGCGACGCCGGCACCGGCCTTCGACATCTCGGCCGCCTGCGCAGGATACTGCTACGGCGTGGCCCAGGCTGATGCCCTTGTCCGTTCCGGCGCTGCCGAGTACGTACTAGTGGTCGGCGCTGAGAAACTCTCAGACGTCATCGACAACCACGAACGGACTATCTCGTTCCTCCTCGGCGACGGCGCCGGCGCTGTGGTGGTTGGCCCGTCCGACACCCCTGGCATCGGACCTTCCGTCTGGGGCTCGGACGGCAGCAAGTGGGACGCGATCGGCATGACCCACTCCCTTGAGGACGTCAAAAAGCTTGGCGAGTCGGCCCGGCACTCGGATGAGACCGACGACCTCGCCATCATCTCAGCCACCCAGGATGTCTGGCCCACCCTGCGCCAAGACGGCCAGACAGTGTTCCGCTGGGCTGTCTGGGAAATGGCCAAGGTTGCCCAGCAGGCCCTGGATGCTGCAGGCATCGAGGCCAGCGATCTCGCAGCTTTCGTTCCTCACCAAGCGAACATGCGCATCATTGACGAGATGGTCAAGAAGCTCAAGCTTCCCGAATCCGTTGTCATCGGCCGCGACATCGCCCAGGCGGGAAATACGTCGGCGGCATCCATTCCCTTGGCAACGCACCGCTTGCTTCAGGAGAACCCTGAGCTGAGCGGCGGCTTGGCACTGCAGATCGGTTTCGGCGCCGGATTGGTCTTCGGCGCGCAGGTAGTGGTTCTGCCGTAGGTCGGGACTCATCCCGGCTCACCAGCCAACTGAATACGACTTACAAACCCAAGCCGCAACCCGCGGTTTGCCCCCTTTCCGGCAGTAGCCGGTACAACAAGAAAAGGAGCCAACAATGGCTAGCAACGAAGAGATCCTGGCCGGCCTGGCTGAAATCGTCAACGAGGAAACGGGTCTTGCAACCGAAGCCGTGGAGCTGGACAAGTCCTTCACCGAGGACCTGGACATCGACTCCATCTCGATGATGACCATCGTCGTCAACGCTGAAGAGAAGTTCGGCGTTCGCATCCCGGACGAAGAGGTCAAGAACCTCAAGACCGTCGGCGACGCCGTCAGCTTCATCGCCAACGCACAGGCCTAGTACCTGACACCAGCTGTGCCGGGCCAGGATTCCTATCCTTGCGCCCGGCACAGCCGCAGTAACACCCATAGATTTTTATGCCTCCCCCTGTGAACCGCGCATGCGGGACGGCTATCCGACAGAGAGTGATCGCATGGCACGCAAAGTAGTCATAACCGGTCTGGGGGCCACCACTCCCATCGGCGGCGACGTACCCACAATGTGGCAGAACGCGCTGAAAGGGGTCTCCGGCGCCCGCACGCTCGGTGACGAGTGGGTGGCCAAGTACGACCTCCCCGTCCACTTTGCTGCCCGGTGCTCGACGCCGGCACTTGAGGTCCTGAGCCGCGTTGAGGCAAAGCGTATGGACCCCTCCACGCAGTTTGGTGTCATCGCAGCCCGTGAGGCCTGGTCAGACTCCGGGATTGAAGAAATCGACCACGACCGGCTCGCCGTGGCATTCGCCACAGGCATCGGCGGCGTCTGGACGCTCCTTGATGCTTGGGACACGCTCAGGGACAAGGGCCCCCGCAGGGTCCTGCCGATGACCGTCCCCATGCTCATGCCCAATGGCGTGGCAGCGGCGGTCAGCCTCGACCTCGGCGCCCGGGCCGGCGCGCACACTCCCGTCTCGGCCTGCGCGTCCGGAACCGAGGCCCTCCACCTCGGCTTGGACCTGATACGGTCCGGCAAGGCGGACGTTGTAGTGTGCGGTGGCGCTGAAGCTGCCATCCACCCGATGCCGTTGGCAGCCTTCTCCTCCATGCAGGCCTTGTCCCGCCGCAATGACGAGCCGGAGCGCGCCTCGCGCCCGTACGACATCGATCGCGACGGTTTCGTCATGGGTGAAGGTGCCGGTGCGCTGGTACTGGAAGCCGAGGAGCACGCGATCGCCCGCGGCGCCCGCATTTACGCCGAACTCGCGGGGACGTCCGTGACAGCGGACGCATATCACATCACAGCACCGGACCCTGAGGGTCTGGGCGCTACCCGTGCGCTGAAGGCTGCCATGTTCGATGGGCGTATCCAGGCGGAGGACGTGGTCCACGTCAACGCGCACGCCACCTCGACTCCTGTTGGCGACAAGCCCGAGTACACAGCCCTGCGCGCCGCCCTGGGGACCCACGTGGACAATGTGGCGGTCTCCGCTACGAAGTCGCAAATGGGCCACCTCCTGGGCGCCTCAGGGGCTGTTGAAGCTGTACTGACCGTGCTGGCCGTCTACGAGCGCAAAGCACCAGTCACCATCAACCTCGAAAACCAGGATCCCGAAATCCCCCTCGACGTAGTGACGTCCGTCCGTGACTTGCCCAGTGGCGACATCGTGGCACTGAGCAACTCCTTCGGCTTCGGCGGGCACAATGCCGTCATCGCTGTCAGGAACGTCTAAGTCCCGCTTTTCACCGCTGCCCCAATGAGACATGAGAAGGGCCCCACCAGCAGGTGGGGCCCTTCTCATTGCTATGGAAGACGCTGTTGAGTCAGTGCCGCTAATGGATTGCAGCTAGCCGACCTGGTGCAACCAGCGCACGGGAGCACCTTCAGCTGCGTGGCGGAACGGCTCGAGTTCCTCATCCCACGCTTCACCGAGCGCTAAAGAGAGCTCATGGTAGACGGCTGAGGGATCCCCTGCGCCGGACTCATAGGCGTAGCGGATGCGGTCCTCTGTCACCATGATATTGCCGTGCACGTCAGTGACTGCATGGAAAATACCCAGTTCGGGGGTGTGCGACCAACGCGCACCATCCACCCCTTGGCTGGGTTCTTCGGTCACCTCGTAGCGCAAGTGGGCCCAACCCCTCAGGGCCGATGCCAATTGCGCGCCGGTACCGGGCGCCCCGGTCCAGGACAACTCCGCCCGGAACATTCCTGGCGCTGCAGGCTGAGGGGTCCACTCAAGATCGGTTCGCTTATCCACGACCGATCCGATGGCCCATTCAACATGCGGGCAAAGCGCCGTTGGGGCCGAGTGCACGAATAAGACACCGCGGGTTGTTGCAACAGACATTCCATCCTCCATAGCTGTAGGTACGTCTTCCCCAACGACCTCTGCCTGGATGTTTTGCTGTTGCTGCCGGATGCCATGAAACTCATGCGGGCCCTGACAGGCTATTCAGTTTTTAGTACTACAGACGATATTGGCACAGATATAACCCTCAACCGTGAATTGAAGGTTTCCCCGTGGTGCTTTCATTTTGCCGTACGCTGCCCGTTTCCGCCAGTGCGGCACTTGAGGCGTCATGCTCAGGCCCTCGGGTGCGCCTGTTGGTAGCTCTTCCGGAGTCGGTCCACGGACACATGCGTATAGATCTGCGTGGTTGCCAGGCTGCTGTGCCCAAGAATTTCCTGCACAGCCCGCAGGTCTGCTCCGCCATCCAGCAGATGCGTGGCCGCGCTGTGCCTGAGCGCATGCGGCCCTGTGGCGGATGTGTCTCCCAGCGCCTGCAGCAGTTCGCTGACCACCGCGCGGATTTGGCGGGGATCAACGCGGTTGCCACGCGCGCCCAGGAACAAGGCAGCTCCGCTCGTTGCTGTTACCACTGCCGGTCGGCCCCGCCTGAGCCAGTCGTCCACAGCCACAGCCGCGGGTACGCCGAACGGGACAGTGCGCTCCTTGTTGCCCTTACCCAATACGCGGAGCGTACGGCGATCCGGATCAAGGTCATCTATATCCAGCCCAGCCAGCTCACCGACGCGAACTCCGGTGGCATACAAAAGTTCCACCATCGCCCTATTTCGTAAGGCCAGGGCGCCCCCGTCGGCGGCTGCGGTGTTCAGATCATCCACCATCCGGGAGACTTGCTGCTGCTGAAGGACCCCTGGCAAGGACTTGTCCCGCTTGGGCGCTTGCAGGCGGACCGCGGGATCCGTCTTGATGAGTTCTTCCCGAAGCGCCCAACCCGTAAACGACCTGGCGGTTGCCGCTCGACGCGCCAACGTGGCCCGGGCCATGCCGGCCTCACTCTGCGCACCAAGCCAGCGACGCAGGGAACCCAACTCCAGCTGCCCTAGTTCCTGGATTCCCTCCTGCACGGCGAAGCCAAGGAGACTCTCGACATCGGCAAGGTAGGCACGGACTGTGTGCGCAGACCGGGCACGTTCGCCCTCCAAGTACCGGCGAAAGCCATCGACTGCCTTTTGAAGGGGCATTGGTAATGATTGTCCGTCCACCTTCCCACTGTGCCAGTCGCCGGGACAAAAGGGGGCATCAACATGCTTGTCCTTACCGGACTAAGCTTTCTTGACGCGTTTCCACCCTCCCCGTTCCGAGCCCGCCAAACCCAGCAACCCCAGCCGACCAAGGCCAGCGCGGACAGTATCCGCGCTCAGTCCTGCCACCACGGTCAGCTTCTCCACCGAGCTCGCGGACCGGAGGGGCAGTGCGTCCAGGAGGATGAGATCCTCCAAGGACAGGCCATCGTGCACCGCCGCCCCGGAATCCTTTTCCTCGCTTGTGGCTTCTCCTATGGCGCCGGCAAGCTCCGCAATTTCGCCGACGTCGGTAACACAAACGGCTCCTCCATCCCGGAAGAGGCGGTGACAGCCTGCTGAGTTGGCACTGTGGATGGAGCCCGGGACGGCAGCAACAACCCTTCCGATGGTTTCAGCATGGTGGGCTGTGTTGAGGGCGCCCGATCTCCAGCGCGCCTCCACCACCACCGTTACTGATGCCAAAGCGGCAATGATCCGGTTCCGTTGAAGGAACCTGTAGCGGGTTGGCGCGGATCCCGGTGGTACCTCCGAGATGACAGCGCCTTGAATGGACACTGCGCGAAGCAGGTCCTCGTTACCCGATGGGTAGAAACGGTCCACGCCTCCTGCCATGACTGCGATGGTGGGCACGCTGGCGACTCCGCCGCTCAAGGCTCCGCGATGTGCGTGGGCATCGATGCCATAGGCTCCACCGGAAACCACGGTATAACCGCGCTGCGCCAAGCCATAAGCGAGATCACCTGTGACGGAAGCTCCGTAGTTGGTACTGTCCCTGGAACCCACCAGGGCGATGGTTTGGCGGGCGGCGGGCAACTCCTGCTCCTGTCCCCGCCACCACAAACAGAGCGGCTCCTGGAGTCCCAGGTCTTCCAACTGCTCCGGCCACAAGTCATCACCGGGGACGATCAATCTCCCACCCAATCGACGCATGGTCTCCAAGTCGCGGTCAGGCGCGAGGTCGGCGACACGCGGCGCCCATCGTCGAAGGCTGGCCGGAAGCCCTGCCCAGGACGATGCTCCTCCTCCGTCTACAAGCAAGGAAGAGATCTCTTGTTCCAGGTTTGGGCCTGTACCCAGCTCGCCTGTGGCAACACCCAGGGCATCCACGGCACCTACTGCCCGGACCAACGCGAGTCCTACGGAGTCCTGTGGCTCCATGAGCCGGGCCAATGCCGCTCTGGCAATCCGTTCTTTGTCTTGCTTCCCCAATACAGCCATGGCCGTGAGTCCCTTCGCGTCGTTATTACTCATGTCGCAGCCGCAGCTTGCCGCAGGCTCAAGGCCTGGCCAATATGATCGATGTCCGGTGTATCGCTGTGCCCCAGATCTGCCAGCGTCCACGCCAGCCGGAGGACGCGGTCGTAGCCGCGGGCAGTGAGGGCACCACGTTCCAGCGCAGTGTCCAGAATCCGCGTGGTCCCGGGAGGCAGCCGCAATTCCCCCCGCAAGGTCCGCCCCGGCACCTGCGAATTCGTTTCAAGCCCCATGGCGACCAAGCGCTCAAGTTGCCGTTTCCTGGCCGCCAGCACGCGTTTTGCGACGACGCGACTATCTTCCTCTTCACCCGCATGGCCGAAGTCGGCCAAGGACACCCGCTCAACTTGCAATTGGATATCCACGCGGTCCAACAGTGGCCCTGAGATTCGCCCGAAGTACCTGCGCCGCATCATGGCCGTGCACGAGCAGTCCATGCCTTTGCCTGAAGCTTTGCCGCATGGGCAGGGATTTGCGGCAAGTATGAGCTGAAACCGAGCCGGGTATGCCGCAGTTCCCGCTGAGCGGTGTATGACCAGCTCTCCGCTCTCCAACGGTTGACGGAGGGCATCCAGTACCCGGCGCTCATACTCTGGAGCTTCGTCCAGGAACAACACGCCCCGGTGCGCGCGCGAGGCTGCCCCGGGCCGCGGAAGGCCTGAACCTCCACCGATGATGGCAGCGGCGGTGGCACTGTGGTGGGGATTTTCGAATGGCGGCCTGCGGACGAGCCGCACCGTAGACGACCGGACAGCAGCCAGCGATCGGATGGCCGTAACCTCCATGGCCGCTGTATCGGCTAAATCCGGCAGCAAGCCCGGCAAGCGCTCAGCCAACATGGTCTTACCGGCTCCCGGCGGCCCGGTCAGCAACATGTGATGACCGCCGGCAGCTGCTACCTCCAGGGCACGGCGGGCCTCGCCCTGTCCTGACACATCGGAAAGGTCCGGCACAGCGGCCGGGACATCGCCCTCTTCATCCGGCGTATCGGGGTCCGTAGGGTTGTAATCGAGGGCGAGGTCCTTGGGATCCGCGCCAAAGTCGAAGGCGAGCCGGGCCAGTGTCTTGTATCCGCGAACCTTCGCTCCAGGAACCAGCGAGGCCTCCACGGCATTGGCGTCGGCCACCACAATGTCCGGGTAGCCTGCGTGAACAGCGGCCATCACGGCAGGCAGTATGCCACGTACCGGCCTCAGTCTTCCATCCAAACCCAGCTCCGCGATGAACACCGTTCCCCCGATGTCACGGATATCGTCGGCGGCGCGGAGCACGGCCATGGTGATGGCCAGATCGAATCCCGAGCCCCGCTTAGGGAGGGACGCCGGAATCAGGTTGGCCGTGATCTTCCGTCTGCTCAGCGGAATACCGGAATTTTGCGCCGCAGATCGAATGCGTTCCTTCGCCTCATTCAGGGAAGCATCAGGGAGCCCCAGGATCACGAAGTTCGGCAGGGTTTGGCCAATGTCAGCCTCGACCTCCACGATGTAGCCGTTGAGCCCGACGAGGGCAATACTATAACTGCGCCCGATTCCCATCAGCCAACACCCCGCAGATGGTCCAGCTGCGGCTCACTGACGCCGTTATCCACCACGGAGATGACATCGATGCGCCTCCGCGCGGCGTTGAGGTCGTGCTCCCGGCACCACAATGACGAGAGCCGGTGGAGACGGGCCAGCTTGGCCGCGTCCACCGCCTCAAAAGGATGTCCGTAGTCCAGGCTCTTCCGGGTCTTCACTTCGGCAACAACCAGGGTGTCGCCCTCGATTGCCACGATGTCGATTTCGCCGTCCGGACACCGCCAATTGCGATCGACGATCCGCATTCCCTGGTTTTCCAGAAATTCGGCCGCCAGTGCTTCGCCGTTTCGGCCAAGCAGGTCTTTTGCTCTCATGACCACCACCTCCGCTCACCAGCTTTCAGGCTGGCGGAGAGCGGCGGCAGGGGCCTATGAAGCTATGTGGGTAAACGTGGCCAAATAGATGTTGTGGAGGACTACTCCCGGCAGAGAAAGGCGCTAGTTACCGAGATCGCCCAAATCACCGAGCCCGCCGTCCTTGGGCAGGGCCAGCTCCTCATTTCGCGGCAGTTCTTCCACGTTGACGTCCTTGAAAGTGATCACCCGGACGTTCTTCACGAAACGGGCTGAGCGGTATACATCCCAAACCCAGGCATCCTGCAGGGTCAGGTCAAAATAGACTTCACCGTCCGCACTGCGCGCCTGCAGGTCCACATGGTTAGCCAAGTAGAACCGCCGCTCGGTTTCCACTACATAGCTGAACAGACCGACAACGTCCCGGTACTCGCGGTAGAGCTGAAGCTCCATGTCGGTTTCATAGTTCTCAAGGTCCTCGGCGCTCATACTTCCATCTTGCACTATCAGCCGGGCGGCCCGCGTCATGGGAAGCCGGCAGCATCACTCAGGGTGACGTCAGAGCAGTTCCGGCCCAGTGAGGTTCCAGCTTGTCCGGTGGTGCGCGCTTGGGCCCTGCAGCCGGATCACGTCCCGGTGGGCAGAGGTAGCGTAGCCCTTGTTATCGTTCCAGCCGTAGGCAGGAAGTTCCGAATGCAGGTCCACCATGATGCGGTCCCGGGCAACTTTGGCCAGAACACTGGCAGCGGCAACACTGAGGCAACTCATATCGGCCTTTACCTTGGTATGGACAGGCGCTTCGCACCACGGTCCCGAGTCGGACGCATCGAAGAGAGAGGCCTGAACCTCGGGCGACAACCAGTTATGGCTGCCGTCAAGCAGCACAGCATCAGGAGTAACGCCGCCAGCCAGGATCTCGAACCAGGCACGGGTTCCGGCCAAACGGAGCGCCGCGATGATGCCGATCTGGTCAATCTCCCGGGACGATGCGTGCCCAACGGCTGAGGCCACGGCCCACTCCCGAACCAGTGGTTCCAGCCTGTCGCGATCCTCAGGCTTGAGCAGTTTGCTGTCCCGGACGTCTGCCAACAAGCTGTGGTTCTCGAGGTTGACCACGGCAATACCCACGCTCACGGGACCAGCCAATGCTCCCCGCCCAACCTCATCCACGCCGGCCAACAAGCGCACTCCGGAGGACAAAAAAGATCGTTCGACGTCAAGGGTAGGGAAACCCACCGGCTTCTTGGCTTTGGTGGTGGATTTCGCCGTTGTCTTGGAGGCGGCCTTGACCTTCGCCTTGCCCTTCGTGCCGCTAGCCGTTGTTGCCATTACTTTGCCGCGATGCCTTACTTTGACGAGGTGCCTTGAGGAACGTCACGGAAAACGTCCTGATAGTTATCGAGGATGGTCCAGCGGTTGATCGGCCAAGCGATGACGGTGGCTTTGCCTTCAACATCCTCAATGTTAATGAAACCACCGTTGACTTCCTGGTGCGCCCGGGAGTCCTCTGAGTGGTTTCGGTTATCGCCCATCACCCAGACTTTTCCTTCCGGAACAACGATGTCGAATGTCGTGGGCGAAGGCACTTCTGCCGGGTTGATATAGGACTCGTTGACCGGAACCCCGTTGATCGAAAGACGGCCCTCAGCATCACAACAGGAAACCCTGTCACCCGGGAGCCCGATGATGCGCTTAACAAGGTGCTGCTCGTTGTCATCAGGGGCCAAACCTACGAACTCCAGACCGTCTCCCACCCAGTCCATGGGTCCGGCCGGTTTCTTGGCCATTGGCGGCAACCAAGCCTGAGCATCCTTGAAGACCACGACGTCCCCGCGCTCAAGATCGAACGGCCCAGGCACCAGGAGATTGATGAAGATGCGATCGTTAACGTCCAAGGTGCTTTCCATGGACTCGGAAGGAATGTAGAACGCCCTGAACAGGAAAGTTTTGAGAAGGAAGGACAGCACCAGCGCAATAGCCACCACCGTGACGATCTCCTTCACCCACACGAGCACCGGATTTTTGCGCGGCTTCTCTGCAGCGTGGGAGCCGCCTTCAGAATCACGGGAACGGGGCTCGTCCGCGGCGTCGCGCGAGCCGGATGTGACGCCGTCGACCTGGCGCGGCTCAGCCACACCGGCAGCGGCATTTGCCGTTCCGTCCGAGAGCCGGGCGTCGTCGTCGTACCGCTCGGGATTCTCAGGAGCTTTGTCCGGCATTTACTGTCCGTTCTTCGATGATGTTTCAGCCTGCGCTGAGCGAGGCATCTCTGCAAATCTATCAAGTGGCCAAACAATCCGGACCGGTCGCCCGATAACACGCTCGACCGGGACCATGCCGCCACCTGGCGCTCCCAGTAGTCCACGGGAGTCAGCAGAACGCGAACGGTGGTCACCCATGAGCCATAGACGGCCATCAGGAACTACGACGTCGAATTTCTGCGTGCTGGGCTCATCCCCCGGATACAGATATGGTTCCTCAAGAATCTGACCATTGACCGTGAGATGCCCTGCTGCGTCACAGCACTGGACGTGGTCGCCCCCGATCCCAATGACCCGCTTGACGTATGTCGTGTCACTGCCGGTAAGCCCGAACCATTGGCTTGCAGCCGACACCGTGTCAACGAACGGGCCCTGGCCGCTGCTCAAGGGGGCGAAGGAACCGCGGCCGTCGAACACCACAACGTCACCGCGGCGGATCGGCTCGGCGCTGAAGGCCGTCCGCGAAACCAGGATCCTATCCCCTTCAACGAGGAGGGGCTCCATGGACTCGGACGGAATGTAGTAGACATCCAGCCACGAGGACCGGACCAAGCCGCTGATCGCGACCGCCAGCACCAGTGCGAGCAAAACAAAACGCCAGCCCTGTTTACGGGGCTGGCGTTCTGTTGTGTCCATGACTCGTATCCCTGTTGCGTTGCGGATTGCTCCGGAACTACCGGGCACGAATCCTGGACCCGTTGCGTAAGTCGCAGGACTTACTTGGCGAAGTCGCGCTTTTCCTTGATCTTCGCAGCCTTACCGCGCAGTGCGCGCATGTAGTAAAGCTTCGCGCGGCGGACGTCACCCTTGGTGACGACCTCGATCTTGTCGATGATCGGGGAGTGCACCGGGAAGGTACGCTCTACGCCGACACCGAAGGAAACCTTGCGCACGGTGAAAGTTTCGCGAACGCCGTCACCCTGGCGGCCCAGGACGAAGCCCTGGAATACCTGGACACGGGAGTTCTTGCCTTCGATGATGTTGACGTGAACCTTGAGGGTGTCGCCCGCGCGGAACTCCGGAACATCGTTACGCAGCGAGGCTGCATCTACGCTATCGAGGATATGCATTAATCCACTCCTGGTGAACGCCACAGGTCATTCACTTTGGGTTACGGCAGACAAGCCCGGGCATGAAAGCAGCCGGAAATCTCCGCCGAAGTTTCTTAGTGTCCAGCTCCGCCACTGATTGGCGTCGCCGGGTTGTCCGACTGTTGGCTGAACTCCCCCTGTGGCAGGTGTCAGCCCAGCAGACACAAGGGTTAATTCTGCCATAGTCGCCACCATCCGGCCAACTGCCATGACTTCCGGACGTTCGACGGCGGGAAGTGGACTTAGTTTTCGATGTCGCCGCCGGGCCTGGCCTTGAGGCGGCCGTCAACGACGTCGTACCCGAGGTCTGCGAGGGCTTGGCGGTCCGCGCGACTCAACACACCGGCGTCGAACCCCTCCATAAGATCAGGCCTCCGCTCAGCCGTCCGGCGGAACTGCTCGTGGCGACGCCACTGCGCAATCTTGCCGTGGTTACCGCTGAGGAGGATCGGAGGGACGTCGTGTTCCCGCCATGCCGACGGTTTGGTGTACACGGGATACTCCAGGAGGCCATCGGAGTGGGACTCCTCTACCAAAGACTCAGGGTTGCCAACCACGCCGGGAAGGAGGCGGCCAATGGCCTCGACCATGGCCAACACGGCCACTTCTCCGCCGTTGAGGACGTAGTCACCGAGACTTACGGGCCGGACCGTGAAGTGTTCCTGCGCCCAATCGATGACGCGCTCGTCGATGCCTTCGTAGCGTCCGCAGGCGAAGACCAGCTGCTCTTCTTCGGCTAGCTCATAGGCCAAGGCCTGGTTGAACTTCTCCCCTGCCGGCGAAGGGACAATCAGCACAGGCCTGGAGCCCTCACGGGCGGCTGCGACCGATTCGAGCGCCTGCGCCCAAGGCTCGGCTTTCATGACCATTCCGGCGCCACCACCATACGGCGTGTCATCTACAGTCCTGTGCTTGTCCGTGGTGAAGGTGCGCAGATCGTGGACGTTAAGCTCCAACAACCCGTCCTGGCGGGCCTTGCCTATGAGCGATAACTCCAGTGGAGCCAGGTACTCAGGAAAAATGCTGACAACATCAATCCTCATTCAGGCATCATCCCCGGCGTCGTCCTTGGACTCCTTGGGATTCTCGTCATTGATCTCAAAGAGGCCGGCCGGCGGAGTGATCAGGATGTACCCGCCCTCGACATTGACCTCCGGCACGATTTCCTCGACGAAGGGAACCAAGATTTCCTTGCCGTCGTCGGCCTTGACCGTCAACAGATCCTGAACGGGCAGTGTGGTGAGGGCGGCAACCTTGCCCACCACTCGCGAACCGACCCGGGCCTCGAGGCCAACGAGCTCGTGCTCGTACCAGCCCTCGTCATCATCCCCGTCGTCCAGTTCCTCGGTTTCGACGAAGAGCTTCGCCCCACGGATGACCTCGGCGGCATTGCGGTCGGCAACTTCTTCGAAGCCAAGCAGGAGGATGTCCTTGTTCCACCTGGCACTGCGGATGGTCAAAGGTCCAGCGGAGGCGGGCTCAACGACGAACTCCGTTCCGGCGACGAAGCGCTCGGAGGGGGCATCGGTGAGAACCTGCACCGTAACCTCGCCGCGGATGCCATGGGGTTTGCCGATCCGGGCCACCTGGAGCTGCATGGGTTCCTCTGAATTCTTGTAGTGCCCGCGCCACCGGGCGGCAACGGACAGGAAAATGTGGATAAAGCAATCCGGCCCCTCCACCATATTCGGTGAAGGGGCCGGATCTAAGACAAGTAGTGCTGAGCGCGTTACCGGCGACGGTCGGTATCGACGACGTCGACCCTGACCTGCTCGCCACCAGCCAAAGCTGCAACCACAGTGCGCAATGCGCGTGCGGTGCGTCCCTGACGGCCGATCACCCGTCCGAGGTCCTCCTGGTGAACGCGCACCTCGAGGGATTCCCCGCGGCGGTTGTTCTTGGCACTGACCTTGACATCCTCAGGGCTGTCAACGATCCCACGGACCAAGTGCTCGAGCGCTTCTGCCAGCAACTTACTCAGCCTCGGTGGTCTCTGCTTCAGCCTCGGCCGGAGCTTCGGCTTCGTCCTTCTTGGCCTTCTTGGTGATGGCTTCCGGAATGATGACGGAACCCTTCTCCGGGGCTACGAAGGCTTCCTTCGGAGCTTTGGTCTTCAGGGTGCCTTCCTGGCCCGGCAGGCCCTTGAACTTCTGCCAGTCACCGGTGATCTTCAGGATCGCGGCAACCTGCTCGGTGGGCTGGGCGCCAACGGAAAGCCAGTACTGGGCGCGCTCGGAAGCGACCTCGATGTACGACGGCTCTTCGGTGGGGTGGTACTTGCCGATTTCTTCAATGGCACGGCCATCGCGCTTGGCGCGGGCATCCATGACGACAATGCGGTAGTACGGTGCGCGCATCTTACCGAAGCGCTTAAGGCGAATCTTTACGGCCACTTTTGTGGTCACTCCTGTTTCTGAAACGAGGTGAACCCGACGTTTTGCACCCGTGGGGCGGGCCATACTTGACGGTTCGAAGGACAAGATACGAGCACGGAGAGAGGGGCCGCACCGATCGAGTACCTGTCTATTGTGCCAGATGCCCGGAGCAAATACGACTTAGCCCATGTTGAGCGGCGTGTTCTTGCCCACTCCCCCGGTTATAACGTGCCGCGCTTGTCCGGATCAATGCCTCATTCAGACCAGACGAAGAGCCCGGAGCGCTCCGCCTTCTCAACGTCCGTGGCAAGGGCGGCCAACTGCTGGACGTACTGGCGCGATCGCGCTGCATCAAACGGCATATCGTCCTGTGCGGCCCAGGCAGCAGCCACGTCATCGAGGACGTTCGCGTCCCCTTCGCTTTCATAGGTGAGGAGTTCGGCCAAGGCCCGCACCATGGCCTCAGGAACGCCCAGGAGCGCATCACTGGTGACATCAACCAAAGCAAGCTCATAATCAGCTCCGGCGGCGTGGACAGCTTGTCCTGCGAGGTCGCCCAACTGCTCCACCTCGAAGTCGGTGATTCCCTCAATCCTCACGGCGGGGCCGGTTACGTCAGCCCCCTTTTCAAGGGCAGCTGCCCGCTTGAGTGCTTCATCGTGGGTGGCTACAAAAATTTCGGCAAAGCCCATGGAGAGTACTCTCATTCCTTCGTGCTGACGGGGCGGCGGCACGAATCCGAATGGCTTCGTGCCGTCACTGCCCAGCCTAGTGCAGGAGGGAGCCTGTGCAGGAGGGAGCCTGCGCAGGAGTGGCAGCAAGCTGCTAGCGGACGGCAACCCGCAGCTTGTTCCGCCAGGGGTCCTCAAACCGAAGCTCAGCTCCTGTGTGATGATTCTGCACTCCTGCGACCTTCAAGCGATCGGCCAGCGCTGCGACGTCGTCACTGCCGGGGACTTCGATCAGAACCTCCCCGAGGCCGAGCGTGTCCTTTCGGGGGCCTGCTCCGCGACTGTTCCAGACGTTCATGGCCATGTGATGGTGGTAGCCGCCGGCGGAAACGAATAGTGCCTGGCCATGCCAGCCTGCGGTTCGCTCGAAGCCGAGAGTCTCCACGTAGAACTTTTGCGCAGTTTCGACGTCACCCACTTGCAGGTGCACGTGTCCGATCCCGGCAGCGGCCTCGCGTTGACCTGTCACCGCAGCTTCACTCAGGTGCTGCTGAAGGAAGCGCTGCGGTGGCAAAGCCACATTGTCCATCACAACATTCTTGCCGTCCCACTGCCAGAGCTCACGCGGCTTGTCGTAGTACAGCTCAATTCCGTTGCCTTCGGGATCAGTGAAGTAGAACGCTTCGCTCACCAGGTGGTCGGCGCTGCCCGCGAAAGCACGAGGCTCGTACTCCGCGGCCGTAGCAATAGTCGCGGCCAGCGACGGCTGATCTTGGAACAGGATTGCCGTGTGGAACAGACCAGCCTCTCCCCGCCCGGGAATCTGCAACCCAGCAGCGGGGGCAAGGTGGACGACGGGCTTTCCCACGCGCCCCAGGTACAGCCCACCATCCTGCTCGGCCACAACTTCCAGGCCGAGTGCCCGCTGATAGTAGTCGCTCATGACTTTCATATCGCCCACCTTGAGCATGACAGTGCCCATGGTGAGTTCGGCAGGCAGAAGATCCTGGCTGAATGATGAGGTCATGTGAAGCTCCCGGGTTCTGAGGCGGCCGCGCATCGGCACCTTCTTACCTATCTAAATTACTTGAAGCTTCAATTTATTCCTAACGGACGACATTGCCCCTGAGCACGACATGCTTGAGCGCCGCGACGGTACCCGGATGACGACGCGGATCGTCACTGCACAGCACGACGTCGGCACTTGCGCCTTCGCCGATGGCCTCGACTCCCAGCCACTCACGGGCGCCCCAGGTGGCGGCGTGCAGCACCGCCGCCGGCGGAAGGCCGGCGTCGTGCAGTTCCATCATTTCGTCCGCAATCCTGCCGTGTTTGATCACGCTGCCGGCGTCAGTACCTGCATAAATTGAAACCCCTGATTCGAAGGCCTCCAGCACCCGCTCGCGACGACGCTCCCAGAGACGAATCATGTGGGCCGCGTAGTCAGGAAACTTCGGCCCTGCCTGGGCAGCGATATCCGGGAAGGTAGCGATGTTGACCAAGGTGGGGACGATAGGCACTGACTGTTCCACCAAGCGCGGCAGATGCCGCGGAAGGAGACCAGTGGCGTGCTCTATGCAGTCGATATTGGCGTCGAGCATGTCATCTATGGTGGCCTCGCCGAAACAATGTGCGGTGACCCTTGCGCCCTCATCGTGCGCCGCCGAGATGGCTTCCTTGACGATCTTCGCAGGGAACGAGGCTGCGAGGTCTCCAACACCGCGATCGATCCAGTCGCCCACCAGTTTTACCCAGCCATCGCCGTCGTGGGCTTCCTTCCGGACCGTCTCCACTAGTTCTCCGGGCTCAATTTCATGGCCCAACCCGCGGAGATAACGTCGGCTCCGGGCGATATGCCGACCCGACCTGATCAGTCGGGGCAAGTCCGTTCGTTGCTGCACCCAGCGGGTGTCGCCGGGCGATCCGCAATCGCGGATCAGCAGCGTTCCAGCGTCGAGGTCTGCCTGGGCCTGGGCCTGCGTGACCTGTTCGTCCACAGCTCCTCCAGCGCCGAGCCCAATGTGGCAGTGGGCATCAACGAAACCCGGCAGAACCCAGCCATCCAACACCCTGTCCGGCGTCGCAAAGGGACGCTCGAACGTCAGCTTGCCGTCTACGGACCACAGCCCATGGCGTTCTTCGGCTGCCGATACGAGCACGGGTCCGCTGAATTCGATGATGTTGGCCATGGCAAAAGCGTAGCGGGGGGAGGTGCGATGGAGCCTGGTGCCTGCATGTGACTGGGAGCCCGTCGGGAGCTGTGGTAGCTTCGTCTACGACCACACGGGGGCCCCTGCAGGGGCTGAGATCGGACTGACGCAGTCTGCGACCGTTGAACCTGTCCGGGTAATGCCGGCGAAGGAAGTGAGTATTCCCTTGAGCACCACAGAAACACAGCACAGCCCTGCCCAAAACCAGACCAATACAGTCCAAAACCAGATCAATACGGCGGAAACCGTCACGCAATCCTTGAAGTCCCATTCGTTGGCTTGGCTGGAAGATCCAAACAACGGCATACGGGTCCCCGTCACGGAGATCGCGTTGGAGCCCTCCCCCAATGGGCAAGCCAACAAGCCTCTGCAGGTATACCGAACAGCGGGCCCCGGAAGCGATCCCGTGGTGGGCCTTGAGCCTTTCCGTGCACCATGGATCGAATCCCGCGGAGACACGGAGGAGTATTCGGGGCGGGAACGGAACCTGCTCGACGACGGCAAGTCCGCGGTTCGGCGTGGAGCCGCGTCAGCGGAGTGGAAGGGTGCGCAACCGGTGCCGCGCCGCGCCGTCGCGGGTAAGACCGTCACGCAAATGCACTACGCGAAACAAGGCGTCGTGACTCCGGAGATGCAGTTCGTTGCGTTGCGGGAGAACTGTGACGTTGAGCTGGTCCGCAGCGAAGTTGCCGCGGGAAGGGCAATCATTCCGAACAACATCAACCACCCTGAATCAGAACCGATGATCATTGGCAAGGCATTCTTGGTCAAGATCAACGCCAACATCGGCAACTCGGCAGTCACCAGCTCCATTGCAGAGGAAGTGGACAAACTGCAGTGGGCAGCCCAGTGGGGTGCTGACACCGTGATGGACCTCTCCACGGGAGATGACATCCACACCACGCGGGAGTGGATCATCCGAAACTCGCCCGTTCCGATCGGAACAGTCCCCATCTACCAGGCGCTGGAGAAGGTGAACGGCGAGGCGAATCAGCTCACGTGGGAGATCTTCCGCGATACCGTGATCGAACAATGCGAGCAGGGCGTGGACTACATGACCATCCACGCGGGAGTTCTGCTGAGGTACGTGCCCTTGACCGCCAACCGCGTCACGGGCATCGTCTCCCGCGGGGGTTCAATTATGGCCGGATGGTGCCTGGCGCATCACCAGGAGAACTTCCTCTACACGCACTTTGACGAGTTGTGCGAAATCTTCGCCAAATACGATGTCGCGTTCTCCCTGGGTGACGGGCTTCGTCCCGGTTCCATCGCCGACGCGAACGACGCCGCGCAGTTCGCGGAGCTGGATACGCTCGCTGAGCTGACGCAACGGGCGTGGGAATTCGATGTCCAAGTCATGGTGGAGGGCCCCGGGCATATTCCTTTCCATCTGGTGCGCGAAAATGTGGAGCGCCAGCAGGAACTGTGCAAGGGTGCGCCGTTCTACACGCTGGGTCCCCTGGTTACTGATATCGCACCTGGCTATGACCACATCACCTCAGCTATCGGCGCCACGGAAATCGCCCGCTACGGCACCGCGATGCTTTGCTACGTGACCCCGAAGGAACATCTGGGGCTTCCCAACAAGGACGACGTCAAGACGGGTGTGATCACGTATAAGATCGCGGCTCACGCAGCTGACCTCGCCAAGGGACATCCGGGGGCCCATGAGCGTGATGATGCGCTTTCCAAGGCACGGTTCGAGTTCCGCTGGAGGGACCAGTTCGCTTTGTCCCTCGACCCGGTCACGGCAGAATCCTTCCACGACGAGACCTTGCCCGCTGAACCAGCGAAGACCGCGCATTTCTGCTCCATGTGCGGCCCCAAGTTCTGTTCGATGCGCATCAGCCAGGACATCCGTGACGAGTATGGTTCGGCAGAGTCACAGGCCGCAATCGCAGGGATGTACAGCGGGATGCGGGAAAAGAGCGAGGAGTTCCTGGCCTCAGGTGGAAAGGTCTACCTGCCGGAACTTCAGGTACCGGCGAACCAGGGTGGGAGCGAAAGCAGCTCAGGAAGCCTGAGCTGACATTGCCCGTCCAACATCTGCGATGAACGAGCGGATTACCTGAGCGCCATCAACGGAATCCTGGGGCCGGTGTCCACCCGCTGCCACACGGCGGAGGGCACCGGTCTCCTGGAGATAGCCGGCGATCTCCTCATACAAGGGCTCCCAACCGCCAGTGAGAACCAGTGTGGGGACGCCCGGAACAATGTGAAGCGGGGCTTCCCACGGTGGTGCTTGGAGCCGGAGCCTGCGGGCTGACCGCCGCGCCTCCGGAGTGTCCAGTCCGCCGGTCTCGGCAGAGAAAGCGCGCCGGTAATACTCACGTTGGTAATCGGCGTCGTTAAGCTGGCTCCGCACATCGAACAGCGGTTCCATCAGGGCCCGATAGGAAGCAGTCGCCGGAAGCTCAGCGGTCAGGGACAAGCAGGAAGGCTCCACCAAACAAAGTGAGTGCACAAGGTCCGGGCGCTCGACTGCCGCCAGCATGGCCGAAATGGCGCCTTGTTCGTGGGCAACGATATGGCCGCCACCGGAATCAGCCAAGGCGTTGATCACTATTGCGACGTCGGCCGCCACGTTGGACTCTACCGGTTCGGCCACGGAGTCAAAGCCGTGCCGCCGTAGGAAGAGTGCATCATAAGCAAGGGCCATGCCATGTTGCTTCGGCCATGCCGCAGCACCGAAACTTCCCAGGCCGTGGACGAAGGCTACGCGCTGCTTATGCATTGATTCAGCCTATTCCACGGCTCCGACATCCCAACTGCGGCGCGGTTGGGATGTCAGCCACGGTTTACTTTCCCAGGAACTTGTCGAAGCCCTTGGGGAGGTTGAGCGATGAGGGATCGAAGTCTGCCGCGCCTTGGCCGAAAGCTGCGCCCGTGGGGGCTGCCGAGGCTGCGTTTGCCCGTTTGGCTTCTGCATCCCGCAGCTCCTGGGCTGCCTTGGCAGGGTTGCCCGAGCGCGCCTTCTTCTTCGGGGCGTTTTTGCCTCCCTTGCGTCCTCCGCCGGGGCCTCCAAGGCCAGGCATCCCGGGCATACCCGGCATGCCACCACCCTGCGCGAGCTTCTTCATCATCTTTTGGGCCTGGGCGAAGCGCTCCAGCAGGCCATTGACCTCAGACACGTGCACACCGGAACCCTTGGCGATACGGGCGCGACGGGAACCGTTGATGATCTTCGGAGCTACACGCTCGTGCGGAGTCATGGAGCGGACGATGGCCTCGACGCGGTCGATCTCTTTTTCGTCGAAGTTCTCCAATTGCTGCCGGATGTTTTGCGCGCCCGGCATCATCATGAGCATCTTCTTCATGGAGCCCATGTTGCGGATCTGCTGCATCTGGGCGAGGAAGTCATCCAGGGTGAAGTCTTCCTGGTCAGCGAACTTCTTCGCCATCCGGGCGGCTTCGTCTTTGTCCCACGCCTTCTCGGCCTGTTCGATCAGGGTGAGGACGTCACCCATGTCCAGGATGCGGGAGGCCATGCGGTCCGGGTGGAACAGTTCGAAATCGTCCAGGCCTTCACCGGTGGACGCGAACATGACCGGCTTACCGGTTACGGACGCTACCGAAAGCGCGGCACCACCGCGGGCGTCGCCGTCGAGCTTGGAGAGCACGATACCCGTGAAGTTGACGCCTTCATCGAAGGCCATCGCCGTGTTGACGGCATCCTGGCCAATCATTGAGTCGATGACGAAAAGAACTTCGTTGGGGATGATGGCCTGACGGATGCGGCGGGCTTGATCCATCATCTCGGCGTCAACGCCAAGACGGCCGGCGGTGTCAACGATCACGACGTCGTGCAGCTTCTGGCGCGCTTCCTCGACGCCGGCCTTGGCTACGGCCACCGGGTCACCGGCAGGGTGCTCGAGCTCGGACGTAGCACCGGGGTGCGGAGCGAACACCGGGACGCCCGCGCGCTGACCAACAACCTGAAGCTGGGTCACGGCGTTGGGTCGCTGAAGGTCACAGGCCACCAGCATGGGGCTGTGGCCCTGGGCCTTGAGCCACTTGGACAGTTTGCCGGCGAGGGTGGTCTTACCGGCACCTTGGAGACCGGCAAGCATGATGATGGTGGGGCCCGTCTTGGCCAGGCGGATGCGGCGGGTTTCGCCACCAAGGATCTCCTTGAGTTCCTCGTTGACGATCTTCACGATCTGCTGGCTCGGGTTCAATGCTCCTGAGACTTCGGCACCCAAGGCCCGTTCGCGAACGCGGCCTGTGAACTCGCGGACCACGGATACGGCAACGTCCGCATCCAGCAAGGCACGGCGAATCTCCCGAACCGTGGCATCGACATCAGCCTCGGTGAGGCGGCCCTTGCCACGAAGGTTCTTGAAGGTTGCTGTCAAGCGGTCAGAGAGTGAATTGAACACGCGCCGTGCACTTCTTTCGATGGTCTACGAATGGCGGCCAATGCGGCACGCCAGAGTCTTGACGATTGCCCCAACAAATATGTCTCAACCCAGCAAATCTGAATCGACAAGGGGACTCGACTATCTAGGGTACCAAGTCGCACCTGCAAGATGGCATGCTGGCACAGTGACCAGCAAAAGAACCGTAAAAACGTTGCTCATCCTCGGCGCGTCGGGGGACCTGACAGGGAGGCTGCTCCTGCCCGGGCTTGCCGGGCTCCTGGCCTCCGGCCGGGCACCCGGGCTTCGTTTGGTAGGGGCGGGTTCTGACCCGTGGTCCCCTGAACAGTGGCAGGAACGGGTCCAGGGCGCCTTTGCTGCCGCATCGGATGCAGCCGATGCGACAGGCCGCGCTGCTCTGGCTGCTGTAGCCGCGGCAACCGAATACCATCAGCTGGATGTCACGGCAGACGGGCCTTTGGCGGAGCTGCTGGCCCGGTTGGAAGGCCCGGTAGCCATCTACTTCGCCCTACCGCCCCACATCAGCCAGAAGGCCTGCGAGGTTCTTCACAAGGATCAGCTGCCCACGGGTACACGCTTGGTGATGGAGAAGCCATTCGGTTCGGGAACAGAATCTGCGTATGAGCTGAACAAGACACTCGCCGCGCTGGTGCCCGAGGACCACATCCACCGCGTAGACCATTTCCTTGGCAAAGCCACGGTGTTGAACATCCTGGGTCTTCGTTTCGCCAACACGTTCCTGGAACCGGTGTGGAACCGCGATCACATCGAGAAAGTGGAGGTCATCTTTGACGAGGACCTGGCACTTGAGGGCCGCGCCCGTTACTACGACACCGCCGGGGCGCTCCGCGACATGATCCAGAGCCACCTCCTTCACATCATGGCTTTCCTGGCCATCGACGCGCCAGCCACCATCGAGGAAAGGGACCTGCGTGACGCCGTGGGGACGGTCCTGCGAGCCAGCAGCATCAAAGCCCCGTACACCGATTCCACACGCCGTGCCCGATACACCACGGGAACCCTCGGAGAACGAACGGTTCCGGATTACGCTGCCGAGGAAGGCGTGGACCCGGCCCGCAATACTGAAACCCTTGCAGAGGTCCGGGTGGACATCGATAACTGGCGTTGGAAGGGTGTCCCGTTCATCCTTCGCTCCGGCAAGGCCATGGGACGCCGACGCAAGGAGGCCGTGATCACCTTCCGTCCGGTCCCCCACCTGCCGAAGGGATTTTCGGGCGTGGACTCCCCCAACCAGCTGCGGATCGGCTTCGGTCCGGACGTGCTCCGTCTCGACGTAGATGTGAACGGCCCCGGTGACATCTTCACGCTGGACCGCGCCAGCTTGGTTGCTCAACTCAACGCAGACGGAATGCTGCCGTATGGAGAAGTACTGGAAGGTATCCTCAACGGCGACCCCTTGTTGTCCGTTCGGGGCGATACAGCCGAAGACTGTTGGCGGATCATCGAGCCCGTTCTTCGCTCCTGGGAGGGCGGCGACGTCCCGCTCCAGGAGTACGACGCCGGCAGCGCGGGGCCGGCGGACTGGCCCACCGTCGTCGAGGACTAAAGAAGATATGAATTAAAGACACCGCCAACACCGCAAGCGGGCCGGGTACCTTGAACTGGTACCCGGCCCGCTGTGTCTTGGCTGAAGGACTTAGATTGCGGCTGCGCCGCGCTCCCCGGTCCTGACTCGGACTGCTTCGTAGACATCCACGGTCCACACCTTGCCGTCACCGGCGCGGCCTGTGTTTGAGCTGGCGATGAGGACATCCAGGATGTCGTCTGCCTGCTCATCCGTGGCGAGGACCTCGATGCGGATCTTGGGAAGGAGGTCCACGTTGTACTCGGCTCCGCGATACACCTCCGTGTAGCCGCGCTGACGGCCGTAGCCACTGGCCGCGCTGACCGTCAGGCCCTGGACCCCGTAGGACTCGAGGCCTTCCCGGACTGCTTCAAGCTTTTCGGGACGGACGATCGCTGTAATGAGCTTCATGCCTGGACACTCTCCTTGCCTTCTGCGGGGCTCTTGGCATCTTCGGTGCTGTCCTGCTTTCCAGTCATTGCGTTGTGCACCGGCTGGAAGCTTCCACCGTGGCCGTTGACGCCGAACTCATAAGCCGTCTCAGCGTGCAGGCTGAGGTCTACGCCCACGTTTTCCTGTTCCGTGGAGACCCGGAAGCCCATGGTCTTGTGGATGGCGAAGGCGATGATGGCTGTCATGATGGCCGAGAATGCGATAGCGATGCCGGCTGCTGCCAACTGGGCCCACATCTGGGCCATGCCGCCGCCGTAGAAGAGGCCACCACCAACGCCGTCGGTGGGAAGGGCGATGAAGCCCAGTGCCACGGTGCCGATGATGCCGGAGACAAGGTGGACGCCTACAACGTCAAGGGAGTCATCGAAGCCCCAGCGGAACTTCAGGCCTACGGCCAGGGCCGACGCCACACCGGCAACCACACCGAGTCCAAGGGCGCCTACCGGGCTGACGTTGGCACATGCAGGGGTGATGGCCACAAGGCCGGCAACCACACCGGATGCTGCGCCCAGCGACGTCGGGTGTCCATCACGGATGCGTTCGGTGATGAGCCAGCCGATCATGGCTGCTGCCGGAGCTGCGAGGGTGTTGATCCAGATCAGGCCACCCTGCTCTGCGGTAGTTGCTGCGCCGCCGTTGAAACCGAACCAGCCAAACCACAGGATGGCTGCACCGAGCATGACGAACGGGATGTTGTGAGGGCGGTGGTTCGGGTCTTTGCCGAAGCCGCGACGGTTGCCAATGATCAGCACCAGGACCAGCGCTGCAACACCGGCGTTGATGTGCACCACGGTGCCGCCGGCGAAGTCGATGGCGGGGCCAAGGGCCTGGCCGATTGCGCCCTCAGGGCCGAAGAGTCCCCCGCCCCAGACCATGTAGGCAAGGGGGCAGTAGACCAGGGTGACCCAGACCGGAACAAAGATGCTCCACGCGCCAAACTTGGCACGGTCCGCGATGGCGCCACTGATAAGGGCAACAGTGATGATGGCGAAGGTGGCTGCGTAGCCCACCTTGATCAGACCATCCGGGGTATCGATACCCTCAAGGCCGAAGGTGGCAAACGGACTGCCGACGATCTGCATGAAACCTTCGCCGGAGCTCATCGAAGCGCCCCACAGCACCCAGACGACGCCCACGATGCCGATGGAGATGAAGCTCATCATCATCATGTTCAGGGCTGCTTTGGCGCGTGTCATGCCGCCGTAGAAAAATGCCAGACCAGGTGTCATGAACAGCACAAGCGCCGCCGCCACCATGACCCATACGTGACCTGCGGTAAGTTCCATGGTGCACGTTCCTCTCTTGCTAGATCTGCGGTTCACCCGCTGTCCTGACGCCGTTTGCGTCCTGCTTAAGAGTTTTGTGCCGCCGTGTTTCACCTGCGCAGGTTTTACATTGCGGGCTCGTTACAACAACCTCCCCAACGTAAATGGTGCATATCCCCGGTGTTACGGATATGTTTCAGGCGTCGGACTTCACTGGAATTACCCGGTTTTAGGCCACAGGCACCTCAATATCCCCGGAACTACCACCACAAACCCACATGAAGGACCCGCATAGTATGACCGAGTCGCCCAGATCCGTGAGAGCCCCAAGGATCAGGCCGGATAAGGCTCCCCTTCCGCGCGACATCAAGGTGATGTTGGCTGCCGCGTTCCTGATCGCCTTGGGCTTTGGCTTGGTGGCGCCGGTTCTGCCGCAGTTCGCTACGACGTTCGATGTTGGCGCCACGGCCGCCGCGGTGATTGTCAGCATCTTCGCCTTCATGCGGTTGGTCTTCGCCCCTGCCGGCGGCGCTTTGATTGGACGGTTCGGTGAGCGGAACGTCTACGTCACCGGTTTGTTGATCGTGGCCGTCTCCACCGCGGCGTGCGCCTTCGCACAGGACTATTGGCAACTACTGATTTTCCGGGGCCTCGGCGGGGCCGGCTCGGTGATGTTTACTGTTGCCGCCATGGGACTGCTCATCCGTCTCGCACCGCCCGAGCGTCGGGGCCGCGTATCCGGGGCCTACGCCTCCGCATTCCTGATCGGAAGCGTCCTGGGTCCAGTAGTCGGCGGTTTACTGGCGGGCTTCGGACTTCGGGTACCGTTCCTTGCCTACGCAGGAGCATTGTTGGTGGCCGCCCTTGTGGTGCGCACCATGCTCAGCGGGGAAGGCAACGCCGCGGCGGACGCTACACCTGCCCCGGCCATGACTCTGAAGGAAGCCTTGGCGGACTCCGCTTACCGTGCCGCCATCTTTTCGAGTTTCGGCAACGGCTGGGTGACGTTCGGCGTCCGAATGGCCACCATCCCGCTATTCGCCGTTGCCGTCCTGCAGTCAGCGCCCGAGACCGCTGCTTGGGCGCTGGCCATCTTTGCTGTGGGCAACGCCTTGGCGCTGACCTTCAGCGGGCGGCTCGCCGACGCTTGGGGGCGTAAGCCCCTGCTCATCCCCGGCTTGCTCATCACGGGCGCGGCCACCGCGGTCATCGGACTCACCACCGACCTGACCGCATTCCTCATCGCATCCGCGGTGGCGGGTTTCGGCTCAGGCTTGCTGGGCCCGGCACAACAAGCCGCCGTCGCCGATGTCATCGGCCGCGAACGCTCGGGAGGGAAAGTACTTGCCATCTTCCAGATGGCGGCCGACACGGGCGCGATTGTCGGTCCGATTGTTGCCGGCTTGCTCGCTGACCGCCTCGGCTACGGGTGGGCGTTCGGCATCACCGGAGGGGTGCTCCTCCTCACCGCAGTGGCATGGCTGCCGGCACGCGAGCCCTCGAAGCACTCCCCCCTCCGGTGACAACGCTAGTTGAGCAGTGCGTCCACAAAGCTTTCGGCATCAAATGGTGCGAGGTCGTCCGGGCCTTCGCCCAGGCCAATGAGCTTCACCGGAACGCCGAGTGACTTTTGAATCGCTACGACGATGCCACCCTTGGCGGTTCCATCCAGCTTGGTCAGCACGATGCCCGTGATGTTCACCACCTCAGCGAAGACGCGGGCCTGGTTGAGGCCGTTCTGTCCGGTGGTGGCGTCCAGGACCAGCAGGACTTCATCAACTTCGGCCAGCTTCTCGATAACGCGCTTGACCTTGCCTAGCTCATCCATGAGGCCGGTCTTGTTCTGCAGGCGTCCTGCGGTGTCGACCATGACCACATCGACTTCCTGATCGATGCCGGCTTTAACGGCTTCGTAGGCCACGGAGGCGGGATCGGCGCCGTCGATGTCGGACTTGACGGTGGGCACACCCACGCGCTGTCCCCACGTGGCCAGCTGCTCCGCAGCAGCTGCGCGGAAAGTATCAGCGGCACCCAACAGGACGTCCTTGTCTTCAGCCACCAACACACGTGCCAGCTTGCCCACTGTGGTGGTCTTGCCAACACCGTTCACGCCCACAACAAGCACGACGGCGGGACGGTCAGCCTTGCGCTCGACGTTCAAGGAGCGGTCCATGGAGGGATCAACCAGCTTGATGAGCTCCTCACGGAGCATCGCCTTGACGTCCTCGGGGCTGCGGGTGCCCAGCACCTTGACGCGCTCACGCAGGGCATCGACCAGCTGCATGGTGGGCTCAGTGCCAAGATCGGCCAGCAGGAGGGTTTCCTCCACCTCATCCCAGACGTTTTCATCGATCTTGTCGCCCGACAGCAGGGCCAGGAGGCCCTTGCCCAGGATGTTGTTGGACTTGATCAAGCGGGCGCGGAGGCGGGTGAGCCTACCCTCCACCGGCGCCGGAGTATCAATGGCGATGGTTTCGAGCCCGGCGGCATCATCCGGGACATCCGTATCCTCCACTGTCCCGTCGAAGGTTGGGGCCGGGGCCTGCACCGCATCCGGGCGGTCCTCCACAAGGGTTCCGCCGCCTGCTGCCGATGACTGAAGGGGGTCGTTCGCGTCGCGTGTTCCGGGGTACTTGGCGCCGGCCTTCCGGGCTTTCATCAGTACCGGCACGAGTCCGCCGACCACTACGAGCGCAGCGAGAATGGACAGAATTATGGGTAGGAAATCGTTCACTCCCCTACCTTCTCATAAAGCTACGCCCCGGCACCGAGCCTCTGGCTGATGACCGTGGAGACGCCGTCGCCCCTCATAGTGACTCCGTAAAGTGCGTCCGCCACTTCCATGGTGCGCTTCTGGTGGGTGATCACGATCAACTGGCTGGACTCGCGCAGTTCCTCGAAAATGGTGATGAGCCTGCCCAAGTTGGTATCGTCCAGCGCCGCCTCCACTTCGTCCATGACATAGAACGGTGAGGGACGGGCTTTGAAGATGGCCACCAGCAGTGCCACTGCCGTCAGTGAACGCTCCCCGCCGGAGAGCAGCGAAAGCCTCTTGATTTTCTTGCCCGCAGGCCGGGCCTCTACTTCGATTCCGGTGGTGAGCATGTCGTCAGGATCCGTGAGCACCAGCCTGCCCTCACCACCGGGAAAGAGGCGGGCAAAGACGTGGTCGAATTGGGCCGAAGTATCAGCAAAAGCCTCGGTGAATACCTGCTGGACACGGTTGTCCACCTCTTTGATGATGTCCAGCAGGTCTTTACGGCTGGATTTGAGGTCCTCAAGTTGCGAGCTGAGAAACTGATGCCGTTCTTCCAGTGCGGCGAACTCTTCCAATGCGAGGGGGTTCACTTTGCCCAGCGCCGCGAGCTCCCGCTCGGCCTTCTTGAGCCTCTTTTCCTGCTCCGCACGGACGAACGGAATTCCCTCAATGATGGCCTCGCCATTCTCATCCACGGGCGCCCGCAGTTCAGCCCACTTATCGGTGGTGGTTCCAGGAGGCAAAGGAACCGGTTGATCGGGACCATAGTCTGCGATGAGTTGTTCAGCGGAGAGGCCCAGTTCTTCTACGGACCGCGTCTCCAGGGCCTCGATACGGAGCCGCTGCTGTGTCCGTGCCATCTCGTCCCGGTGGACGGAGTCGGTAAGTTGGGCAAGCTCCCGGGCCAAGGCATCGTTACTGGTGCGGACCTCGGTGAGTTCCTTCTCCAGCTGCTCCCGCTTTTGCTCGGCAAGGTCACGGTCATAGCTCGCCAAGTCCACCGAAATATCGATGAACCGGAGGGTCTGCTCCACTGCTGATGCGACTGCCGCGGCACGCTGAGCCTGGGCGCGTCGGCGTTGAGCCCGACGAGCGGCTTCTTCACGGGCGCGGCGTTCGGTCGCTGCTGCCCGCTCAAGCGATGCAGCCCTGTTGCTGATGGCCCCCAACTGTTCCTCGGACGTGCGGAGCGCGAGGCGGGCCTCCGTTTCCAGTGCCCGGGCGGTTCTGGCCCTGGCAGCGAGTTCATCCCGTTGGTCCGTGGACGGTTCCTCGTCCGGAGCCTCCTGGGCAGCGGCGAGGCGCTCCGCCGCAACTTCAAGGTCCATTTGAGCTTCGGCGATGTTCGCCTCAGCCTTGGCCATGGAAGCTGCGAGCCGTTCGCTTTCGCCAACAGCACTGCGAAGAACCGAATTAAGGTGACCCAATCGCTCTGCTACCGCCGCAAGCCGGGCATCCGATTCGTGCAGCCGCTCCAACGCGGCGTCGGCGCGGTCCTGCGCTTCAGCGCGGCGGGACTGAGCCCCGGCCAGGGCGAAGCGTCCACGTTCCAGACGGGCTGTGACCTCCTGAAGCCGGGCAACGGCGTCGTCAACTGCTGCCTGGACCTCAAGCAGTGACGGTGCGTTGGCCGATCCTCCTGTGATGGTGAGGGAGGTCAGGACGTCACCTTCACGGGTGACGGCCGTGAGGTGATGATGTTCCGCGATGAAGGCTGCCGCCGCCTCCAGATCATCGACGACGGCGGTCCGGGCCAGGAGCCCGAGCGCGCCTTGGGCAGCGGGATCAGCGATCTTGACAAGATCCGCTGCCCAGCGGCTGCCTAGGGGAAGAACGTGGTTCGCGCGGGCATCTTCACCTGCGGTGTCACCGCCGGCTAGAAGCAGTGCTGCCCGCCCGCCGTCGTCATCCTTCAACAATCGAATGGCTTCTACGGCACTATCCGTATTGGCAACCACCAAGGCATCGGAGGCACTGCCCAAGGCGGCAGCAATGGCGGCCTCGTACCCCGGCTCAATGGTGACCAGCGCGGCCAAAGGTCCAAGCACGCCGTCGGCTGTGAGCAGACTTCCGGACCCGTCCTTGCGGTTGAGTCCAAGCTGAAGGGCTTCGCGTCGTGCCGTCAGCGCGTCCCGCTCGCGGACAGCCTCCCGCTCAGAAGCTTTCAGTTCTTCGATCTCCTCGAGGACTGCATCGAGGACGTCGTTGGCATCCTCGTATTCAGCATCAAGGCTCTCTTCGCCATCTTCTACGCCGGCCACCTGCGATTCGAGGGCCGTGAACTCGCTTTGGGCTTTGCGGCGCCGTTCATCACCGGCGGCAAGGGATTCCCTGAGGCGGCCTCGTTCCGCCTCGGCAGCTTCAGCCCTGGACCTGGCCGCGGCCACCTGCCCTGCCAGTCTCGCCAGCCCCTCCCGACGGTCGGCGGCTGCCCTCAGCATTGCCGTTAAGCGTTTGTCCTCCGCAGCCGCGAGCGCTTCGACCGAGTCTTTCGCAACTGTGGCTTCCAAGAGCGCCGCTTGCTTTGCAAGGATGTCGTGCTCCAGAGCAGCTTGTTCCTCCCGGACCTTGGCCGCCTGGCGTTCGAGTTGCTCAGGGTCGCGTCCGGTGTCCGGGGACGTCTCGGACGAACCCAGGAGCCTTCTGCGCTCGGTGGCCAGAGACCCCAGTGAGCGGAGTCGTTCCCTGTTGGCTGAGAGCTGGTACCAATGGTCGCGCGCAGCGTTGAGTCGCGGTGTGGCTTCGGCGGCCTGCTGTTCCAAGGCCGCTTGGCGTCGCCTTCCCGCACCCAGCTCCGCCTCAACCACCTGGCGGCGCTCCTTGAGGGCGGCTTCGTCGGCAACGTCCTTTTCAAGCGTTGTGGTCAGTTGCACGAGGTCGTCCGCAAGAAGTCGGGCGCGGGCATCACGGACATCGAACTGGACTGTTTGGGCACGTCGGGCTATTTCTGCCTGCTTGCCCAACGGAGTTAATTGCCGCCGTATCTCCGCCGTAAGGTCACCGAGCCGTGCGAGGTTGGCCTGCATGGCTTCCAGTTTGCGGACAGTCTTTTCCTTGCGGCGGCGGTGCTTAAGGATTCCTGCGGCTTCTTCAATGAAGCCACGGCGGTCCTCCGGAGTGGCATGGAGTACGCGGTCCAGCTGGCCCTGTCCCACGATGACGTGCATTTCGCGGCCGAGGCCGGAATCGGAAAGGAGTTCCTGGATGTCCAGGAGCCTGCAGGGTGCGCCGTTGATGGCGTACTCGGACCCGCCCGTACGGAAGAGGGTCCGGGAGATAGTGACTTCGCTGTACTCGATGGGGAGCGCGTTGTCTGCATTGTCGATTGTCAGGGCTACATGGGCCCTGCCCAATGGTGGCCGGCCGGACGTACCCGCAAAGATGACATCTTCCATCTTGCCGCCGCGGAGGGTTTTGGCGCCCTGCTCTCCCATGACCCAGGCCAGGGCATCCACCACATTGGATTTGCCCGAGCCGTTGGGACCAACGACGGCAGTGACGCCCGGCTCAAAGTCGAAGGTCGTGGCAGACGCAAACGACTTGAATCCTCGGACAGTCAAACTTTTCAGGTGCAAGGCGCTTCGGTTCTCCTGGGTGGCCCGGGTGTCTGTATCCACTAAATCTACTGCGGTTTGTGCGAAATCCGCGGATCTGAAGGCGTAAGGCCTTGCGGGCGGCAAGCCACGCCCCTACACTCCTGCCAAGGGTTACTTGGCGGATTCGTTCCTGTGATCCGGCTTCGGCTTGAACTTCTGTTCGGTCATTGCCGGACCCGGTCCCGATCTTCGGAACATCCATCCATGGTAATCCTGAGTTTCATAACTGAAGATCTTGGTTTGACCCTGGCTGGGGAGCGGCAAGCAGGGGCTGCGCTTACTGCGTGGCCCCGTCTTAGCAATCGGCGTACCACTCCAGGAGTTCTCATGCCCGGTCCTTCAGCTACCCAACCGCAGCGGGTCTTCAAAGGGTTTCTTGTGCCCTTGGTGCTTGCCATGGTGGCAGCGCTGCTGCCTCTTACAGCACCAGCAGCAGTTGCAGCAGGGCCTTGCGACCCCGTGGTGAACCCTGTGGTCTGCGAGAACTCCAAACCGGGCAGTCCACCATCGGAGTGGGACATCCTTGGAGCCGGGGATGACAGCATTCAAGGCTTCTCCACCGAGATCAGCGTCAATGCCGGCCAGCCCATCCGCTTTAAGGTGGATACGAATGCGCCGAGCTACACCATAGCGATCTACCGCACAGGCTGGTACGGCGGCAATGGAGCGCGCAAGATCGCGGATGTAGTGCCGTCGGTCCTCCGCCAGAATCAACCTGCCTGCCGGAGTGACCTCACCACGGAGCTGTACGACTGCGGTACGTGGGCTGTATCAGCAACATGGCAGGTACCGGCAACAGCAGTATCAGGTGTTTATGTGGCCCTGCTGACGCGGCCTGATACCGGCGGTCAAAGCCACATAACGTTCATTGTCCGCCAGGACGCCAGCCGCTCCGACGTGGTTTTCCAAACCAGTGACACCACATGGCAGGCGTACAACACTTACGGAGGCTCCAGCTTCTATGAAGGCGGTGACAATGGCAGGGCCTACAAGATCAGTTACAACCGGCCCATGAACAGCCGCGGCGGACCCGATGGCAGGGATTTCTACTTTGCCAACGAGTACCCGATGGTCCGCTTCCTGGAGCAAAACGGCTATGACGTCAGCTACATCAGCGGGCTCGACACTGACCGCAGCGGGAGTTTGCTGCTCAACCACAAGGTGTTTTTATCCGTGGGACACGATGAATACTGGTCCGGCCCGCAGCGTGCCAACGTCACAGCGGCCCGCGATGCGGGCGTCAACCTGCAGTTCCTGTCCGGAAACGAGATGTATTGGAGGACCCGTTTCGAACCCTCAATAGTGGATGGGGCTGCCGGGCGTACGCTGACTTCCTACAAGGAGACTTGGTCCAACGGCAAAATAGACCCGAGCCCACAGTGGACAGGCACCTGGCGGGACCCGCGCTTCGCATCGCAGGCCAACGGTGGAGGACTCCCTGAGAACGGGTTAACGGGAACGCTGTACATGTCCAATTATTCCGACCTTCCCGTGACCGTCAGCTCCGAGGAAGGCAAAACACGGCTATGGCGCAATACCACCCTGGCGTCCCTCCCGGCAGGCTCGTCGGCGGCGTTGGCTCCCCACACCGTGGGGTATGAGTCAAACGAGGACATCGACAATGGGTTCCGTCCGGCGGGCCTCATCCGCCTATCAACAACGGTAGGCAGCGTATCCGAATATCTTCAGGACTACGGGAACACGGTGAAACCCGGAACGACCACCCATAACGTTACGCTGTATCGCGCTGCGAGCGGGGCTTTGGTGTTCTCAGCCGGCAGCGTGCAATGGACCTGGGGCCTTGATCAGGAACACGACGGCAATGGGGCGCCAGCTGATCCGAGGATGCGCCAAGCCCAAGTCAACCTTCTTGCTGACATGGGGGCGCAGCCGGCTTCGCGTGCAGCAGGTCTCGTGGCCGCTGCCGCGAGCAGCGATCGGACAGGACCCACGGTTACTGTTACCGCCCCGGCGAATGGGGCCACCATCCCCCACGGCACTAAGGTGACCGTCAGCGGCACCGCAGCCGACACCGGCGGGGTGGTTGCCGGCGTCGAGGTTTCCACGGACGGCGGCAGCACTTGGCACCCTGCCGTGGGAAAGCAGAACTGGACCTACAGTTACATACAGCAGGGCTTGGCAACTGCTTCCATCCAAGTCCGGGCGATCGACGACAGCGCCAACATTGGAACGACGACCACCCGCAGCCTCGTAGTGAGCGGACCATACAGCGTGTTCGGCCAGACGATTCCCGCGATCCAGGACTCCGGCGACGGTGGCGCCTACGAAATGGGACTACGCTTCACTCCCACAGTGGACGGCTTTATCACCGGCGTCCGCTTTTACAAGAGCGCGGCAAACACAGGCACGCATACGGGCTCGCTCTGGAGCTCCTCCGGCGAGCGCCTGGCCACGGCCACCTTTACCAACGAGACTGCCACGGGCTGGCAGAGCACGCTGTTCAGCCAACCCGTGGCTGTCGCCGCCGGGCAGAAATACACGGTCTCGTACTGGGCACCACAGGGGCACTACGCCACCAAAGAGTTCCAATGGGCGAGCTTCGGATCCACTGCTGCACCGCTGACTGTGGCTGGTGGTTTTGGCGCTGAACCGGCTGGCGTGTACAGCACATCGCAGAGCTTTCCGACCGCCAGTTTCAACGGGGGCAACTACTTCGCCGACGCCATCTTCAGCACCGTGGACAACTCCCCGCTGACGGTGTCCGGGCATTCCCCCATCCCGTCGTCATCGAGCATTGCGGTTGCCACCAAGGTCAGCGCGGTGTTCTCCAAGCCCGTCACGACCGCCAGCGTCCAGTTGACGTTGCGGTCTGCTGCCGGCCCGGTAGCCGGAACCACAGCCTACGACGCCGCTACCCGCCGCGCCACGTTCACGCCGACGTCGCAGCTGGCCTTCAGTACGCAGTACACGGCGACGCTTGCCGGTACCGACACGGTAGGCGGCCAGGTAACCTCAGGCGGCACGTGGACGTTCACCACAGCGGCCACGTTGCCGGTACCCGGTTCCTGCCCATGCAGTCTCTACGATGACAGCGTGACGCCAGGGATTGCGGAGATTCGTGATGGCGTTCCGTTGACTTTGGGCGTGCGGTTCTCAAGTGTTTCGGCAGGCGAGGTCACCGGCATCCGCTTCTACAAGTCCGCCGGCAACACCGGCACGCACACAGGCGCCCTCTACACGGCTACTGGCCAGCAGTTGGCAACAGTTACCTTCGCCAACGAGAGCAGCTCCGGATGGCAGACCGCAATGTTCAGCCAGCCCGTCCAAATTGCTGCGAACACTGAATACATAGCGTCCTACAAGTCACCCACGGGCGCCTACTCGGCCACGTCAAACGGCTTCGGGTCCGGTATGAGCGTTGGCCCCCTGAGGACCGTCTCGGACGCGGGCGCTTACACGTACAGTGGCGATTTCCCTGGTTCGCGGTCGTCCGCCAGCTACTTGGTGGACGTGGTGGTCATGGTTCCGACACCGCCGTTCACCGTAGGCGGCCATAACCCGATCCCGAACGCCTCCAGTGTCCCGCTGAACTCGACCGTGAGCGCAGTACTTTCAGAGGCCGCAGTTGCATCAAGCGTCAACTTGTCCCTCAAGACTGCCGCCGGCGTCGCGGTTTCAGGAACCACCGCCTACGACACAGCAACGCGTAAGGTCACGTTCACTCCCGCGGCCCCTTTGGCGGCGGGTACAACGTACACGGCAACGGTGACCGCGACGGCGGCTTCCGGACAACCGATGTCTGCCGGTGGTACCTGGCAGTTCACCACTGTCCCGCCGGCCGGCACGCCTGGTACGTGCCCCTGTACCTTGTACGAGGACACAGTGACGCCAACCACCCTTGAAGTCAATGATGGAGTGCCTCTGACGTTGGGCGTCCGGTTCACCAGTGACACCGCCGGCCAGGTGACCGGCGTGCGCTTCTACAAGTCAGCGGGGAACACCGGGACCCACACCGGATCCCTGTACACGGCGGCCGGCCAGGTTTTGGCTACCGTCACCTTCACCAATGAATCCAGCACCGGCTGGCAAACAGCCACCTTCAGTCAACCGGTGAACATCCAGGCCGACACAGAGTATGTAGCCGCCTACAAGACGACTACAGGTAAATACTCGTACACCGCCGGAGGATTTAGCGAGGGCTTCACCAGGGGACCGCTGAAGACCGAGCCTGGTTCCGGGGCCTACTCCTACAGCGGCGACTTCCCGAACACCTCATCCACGACAAGCTACCTCGTGGATCTGGTATTCACCGTAGAGGCACCGCCACTGACGGTGGCGGCGCAGGTGCCCGCTCCCGGCGCAACGGCGATTCCGACTGACGTGAAACCGTCCATCACGTTCTCCACGGCCATAAATCCCGGGGCCTCGTTCACGTTGACCGCGAACGGCTCGTCCGTGGCCGGGACGGCTGCCTTGTCCGCCGATGCCCGGACGATCACCTTCACGCCCACGGCTGTCCTGCCGGCCAACACAGTGATTTCCGTCAGCGTCTCCGGTGTGGCATCTCCACAGGGGCAGACCCTACCCCCGAGCAATTGGCAATTCACCACGGCTAGCGCCGAAGTGCAGCAGAGCACCATCTTCGGTTCGCTGCTCCCACAAGTAGCGGCCGTCTCGGAAACCAAGTCGGTGGAGCTCGGGACGGCCTTCACGGTTTCGCAGGCAGGAAACGTGACCGGCATCCGGTTCTACAAGGGAACGGGCAACACTGGTACTCACTTCGGATCCCTGTGGAATTCTGCGGGTAGCCGCCTTGCTCAGGTGACATTTACGAATGAAACCGCCACCGGCTGGCAGACGGCGACGCTGTCCGCCCCAGTCGCCTTGTCCACGGGCCAAACCTATGTGGTGTCTTACCGGGCACCCAACGGCAGGTACTCCTATACACAAGGCTTCTTCAACCAAACGTGGACAAGTGGTGTGTTCACTGCCTCCGGCCCGAATAACGGGCTCTATCGGTACGGATCCGGCGGCGTGATGCCGACCAACTCCTGGAACGCCACGAACTACTTCGTTGACGTGGTCTACTCCACAACGGCCCCGGCCCAGCAGCAGACAGCACCATTGGCCACAGCCACTCCAACGGCCACAGCCACCACCACCACTGCCACGCCGACACCAACAGCAACAGCGACAGCGACCCCGACGGCGACTGCCACCCCCAGTCCGACCCCGAGTCCCACACAAACCGGCGGGCTTCTCTGCGGGCTGCTACGGGTCTGCTGACGGTCAGCAGGTAGCGGAGAACAATCAGCGGACGACGCTGGGCGACCATCCGTGGGCGATGAACAAGCTTGGCTGGGACGTGGGGTCCGTTCCGAGTTTCCAGATGTTACTGTCACCATTGCCGCCCTCGGCTGCCAAGCCATAGAGCAGGTTCTGGTTGTCCAGCCACTCGATCTGGTCATCAACGCTGCGCTTCTCGGAGAGCACGGTTTGTTCTCCCGTAGCGAGCTCAAGGACCGCGACCTTCCAGTGTGCGGCCAGCGCCCCGCCGTCGTTCTTCTTAAACGCGATCCGCGTGCCATCAGGCGAGATGGACGGACATTCGACGTTGTCATGAATGGCAGTCAGGGTCTTCGCGGACAGGCTCCCCCGAACCAGCCAGGTGCGCCCCGAGGAAGCGGCCGTTGCGTAGAAAACATCGCTCTCGCCAGGAGCGAACGTCACGCCCCAAATGTTCCTGTCCATGGCAAGAAGCCGCTCGCCGTTCACCATCAGGGCGAAGTCCTCGAGGTTCCCGGATGTGCCTTCCGGAAGGCTGATCTCGGTGGCGGTGGAAAAACCAGCCGTGGCATAGGAGTGGCCCGAGACGAACACCGTAGTGGCAATCATGGATCCGTCGGGGCTGATGCGGGTCCTGCTGGGTATTCCCGGAACCGGCCATGCCCGTTGTTGCTCCCAGTTGCGGTCCAGGACAGCAGCTTCAAACGCCGTCACGAGTCCCCGGTTTGTCTTCAGGCACACTACCTTCTCCGGCGTTCCGTAAACGCGGTCGCATTCCTGCCCACTGACGGCCCGGGGCCCATCGGGAGATGCCAACGGAACAGTGGCCGCGTTTCCGTAGCCTTGGCCCGATGCTGTGTTGCGAAACAGGATAAAGGGTCCTGCCGGAAGCGGCTGGCTGGCCGTGACGCCCACGGACGAGGCCGCTGTGCGGCTTTCCTCGAAACGCTGGTAGGCCCCCACCGCATAGACACCAGCCGCCACCAAAACCAGTGCCGTGACGGCGAGGAGGGCGCCCCACCGCAGCTTGCCTTCAGTGAGCGCGCCGCTCATGCCTCGTTGCTCGCGTCATCCGAGTCCCCGGACGCTGCGACCCGTGCCCCACGCAGGATGAAGGCCACAGCCACAACAGCGCAAGCGAGCAACCCACCGGCCACCATCATGGCCGTCGGAGCACCAACCGCATACCAGAGGACACCAAAACCTGCCGATGCCAACATCCGGGTGAGCGCCACTACGGTCTGTGCGGACGCGATGCCAGTAGCGAGTTTTCCCGGAGGTGTCAGTTGGCTGGCCAATGCGGCCAACACACCGTCGGTGGCTGCGTAGAACGCCCCCAGAAGGATCAGGCAACCCACGGTGGCCCACAGCCCTCCGAAGGGTGCCGCCGCGAGGAGGTACGTTGCCAGCAGTGCGATATGTCCACCCACGAACACCGGGATTTTTCCCACCCGGTCAGCCAGCCGTCCGAACGGGATGGCGAACGCCAGGAACACCACATTCGTGCCTACGAACAACAGCGGAAACCATTGAACAGCGAAGGAATCCCGCGCCTGCAGCACCAGATAGATGAAACCGTCGCCAATGGTCACCAAGCCCAGCAACCCGGCCGCGATCAACAGCTTGCCCAGCCCTGGCTCCTTCAGGTGCGACCAGGAAAAAGCAAAAAGACGGCGACCTTCGCGTTCCGCAGTGCCTTTGACGCCATGTGCCTTGATATCAGGCACAACCAAGGCGAGGACGGCAACACCGATCACGGCGAACGCCAGCGACACCACGAACACCGTGCTGAAACCGTTGGGAATCATCAACAACACGAAAAAGGCGATCAACGGCCCGGCTGCAGCGCCGATATTGTCCAGCATGCGATGCACGCCAAACGAACGAGCCAGATGTTCGGGCTGTGCTGAGACTGAAATGAGGGCGTCCCGCGGCGCCGTGCGAATGCCCTTTCCGATCCTGTCGCCGGTCACTATCGCCGCAATGGCCCAGAACCCGCCCGCGAAAAGGAATCCGATCCTGGCAAGCATGGATAAGCCGTAGCCGGCCAACGCTATCCGTTTGGGGTGTCCGCTGCGGTCGGCAGCCCAGCCGGCGGCGATCCTGACGATTGCACTGGCGCCTTGGTTGATACCGTCGATGAACCCGAAGGCAATCGTGGACAGACCCAGGAATCCTGTCACGTACAACGGGAGGATCGCGGTGACCGATTCCGAGGAAACATCGGTCACCATACTGACAATGCCCAGCCACAGAATGACCGGAGACAAACGGAACGGCACTTCGCTCGATAGTGCCGTTCGTGTTCCTTCCGGCTTGTCCCGTTTGCCACGGTCCGAGAGTGAAATGTACATCGCTGCCCCTAGTCCGCCGCCGTGTGCAGGCTGCCCAACAGCTGGAAGCGTGAGTTGCCTGTGCCAGTCGTCGACACTGAAACCGTGACCGTGTCTGTGCCTCGCACGAATCGTTCGGCTAGTGCGCCCTCTGCGGCGGGCGCCGGCTCAGACCAGAACCCGTGGGCAACCAACGACTGACGGAAGGACGCCAAGACCTCTGGTTGTGGCTTGGCAATGATGCCATCAGCAGCCACTTGTAGGACATTTCCCGACGTCGACACTGACGTGGAACCGATCGTTGTTCCTTCGGGCAACGTCAGGATGTCGGCAGGCCACCCGTCAACCACTCCACCGGCGGCGCTGCCGGGCTCGGGCAACCCGGTGACCAGCGGCGCGGGGGCAGATGGTTGAGGCAGTCCTGTGGGGGTAGCCGTCACCGGAGGCAGGACTTCAAGCGGCTTGGCAGTGGACTGGCCAGCATCACCCTCACCGCTGTTGCCTGCGCTGCCGTCATCATTGCCATCAGCCCCCGACGTCGGGCTGCCGGACAGAGGATCGCCGGTGGGATCTCCGGCACCGCCAGGGGATGCTCCCCCGGACGAGGTATTGCTGGAGCCCGCGCTCGGAGCGGACGACGATGTGCTTTGGGCGGCAGATGGCCCTGGTTGCCCAGCCATCTGGTCCAGAATTATGGCGCCGGCGGCGATCAGCACAGCAAGGCAAATGCCCACAATGACCAACCGCCGCGCCATCATGGCATGCCCGGGGTGATTGGGCTGCCGACAGGTTGGTGGGCCTTTTCACGAAGGACGGCGGATAGAACTGACGCCACCCACATTGTGGTGGCGTTGATCTTTGCGATGGCGATTCGAAGCGCCAAGCTGTTCATGGGGACAGTCTGCCATTGCGATCCGGATTCCGGAACAGTTTTGGGCCTACCAACGTCCATTCCGAGGCCGCGGTTGGCATACAGGGCAGGTGTAGGAAGATCGGTTCATAAACTGTTCCCGCTTAATGGTGCTGTGCAGGCCCAGCGCCTCGCAGCGGCCGCACAATTCACCAGCACGTCCGTAGACATTCAGCGACCGGGCGAAGTACCCGGAATCGCCGTTGACATTAACATAAAGCGAGTCGAAACTGGTGCCTCCTGCGGCAAGGGCTGCGTTCATGACGTCTTTCACAGCATCCACCAGCCTTTCAGCATCCGCCCGGCGTAGCGCGTCCGTAGCCCTGGCGTAATGGAGGCGGGCGCGCCACAAGGCCTCGTCGGCATAGATGTTCCCGATGCCGGAAATAACCGACTGGTCGAGCAGGGCCCGCTTCAGTCCCGTCTTCCGCCCCCTGACCTTGCGGTAAAACGCTTCGAACGAGAAAAAGGGGTCAAGCGGATCCCTGGCAATGTGCGCTGCTTCTTCTGCGATCTCCGGCAGGGGCGTTTCGCCCAAGCCGCCCGGTCCGCCGTCGACAGTTGGCACCAGGGACGTCACGAACAGGCCGCCGAAAATTCTTTGGTCCACGAAACGCAGCTGCTCCGGCATACCGTCCACGGGACTGAGCCTGATCCTCACTTTGAGGTGCTTTTCATCCGATACTTCAGGGTCCTGCATCAGCAGCTGGCCGCTCATTCCCAGATGCGCCATCAGCGCCACCTTCGGGAAACCCTCGCTGAGGTCCGATGCTTTTGCGGAATCAGTTTCAGGCGAGTCGGACATGGCCAGTGGCATCCAAAGGAATTTCCCCCGCCGTACGACGTCCATCACAGTGGCTTGCTCAAGATTTCCGATGAAATCTTCGGTGCCCAGTGTGTGTCGTCGGATGGAGCGCGGATCGAGGACGTCCACGCCAGTAACAGTCCGGCCACGAACCCAGCGGGCCAGGCCGCGGCGGACTACCTCTACTTCGGGAAGTTCAGGCATCTGGCTTCAAGAGGAAGCAGGACCGGCAGTAGTGGGATCCAAGGCGGTCAGAGCGCGCCAGGCATCAGCGGCGGCTTCCTGTTCCGCTTCTTTCTTGGAGTGGCCCGAGCCCCGACCGTAGGGAGTTCCGCCGATGTTCAGAACTGCCTCGAACGTGCGGGCATGGTCCGGCCCTGAACCTTCCACGGCATAGTGGATGGCACCCAGCTGCCGGCTGGCCGTAAGTTCCTGGATGCTCGTCTTCCAGTCAGTACCCGCCCCAAGTGCGCCTGCATCCTTGAGGAGCGGGCCTACCAGGCGCATGACCAGTTGACGTGCGGTCTCGATATCGTTCGAGAGATAGGTAGCCCCGATCAGGGCTTCCATGGTGTCAGCCAGGATGGATGCCTTGTTCTTACCGTCGGTGAGCTTCTCGCCCTGCCCAAGGTAGATGAACTCCCCGACGCCGATCTGCCGGCCAATCCCGGCCAGCGCGCGCGTACTAACGACGGCGGAGCGTCGCTTTGCGAGTTCACCTTCCGGCAGCGAGGGGTTCTCACGGTAAAGAGAATCGGTCACCGAAAATCCCAGGATGGAGTCTCCAAGGAACTCGAGGCGCTCGTTGGTGGGAATCCCGCCGTTCTCATACGCGTATGAGCGATGTGTCAGAGCAAGACGAAGCGTCTCGGTGTCAATCGAGACACCGAGACGCTTCAGAAGCTCTTCAGTTGAAGACATCCTTAGTCAGCCTGTACGGCAGATTAGGCGTCTGCGACCTTGCGGCCCTTGTATTCAAGGAACAGCGCGGTGCCGGCAGAGTCAGTGACGACCTTTGCCTGGTGCGGCAGGCTGTAGGTAACCTGACCGTTTTCGATGGTCTTGACCAAGTTGGGGGCAGTTGCCTTCCACTGGGCACGGCGGGCGCGTGTATTTGCGCGAGACATTTTCCGCTTGGGAACAGCCACGGCTATCTCATTTCTCTCTTAGACGAACACTTACTAATCGGTTTGCCGGTCAGTCTTAGCCAGATCAGCTAGGGCAGCCCAGCGAGGGTCAATGACCTCGTGGTGGTGCCCCGGCTCGTCTTCCAGGCGCGCTCCACATTCGGAACACAGGCCCTGGCAGTCTTCCCGGCACACCGGCTGGAACGGCAGCATAGTGACAACTGCGTCCCGCAACACCGGCTCAAGATCGATTAGATCGTACTCGACTCGACGTTGCTCTTCATCGTCTTCTTCGCCTGAAAGCTCAACGCCTTCATAGAAGAAAAGTTCTTGCACATTGACCTCAAGGTCATACGCAAGGGGATCCAGGCATCGACCGCATTCGCCGGTTACTTCGACGACTACGGTTCCGGATACCAGAATTCCTTCGTGTACGGCCTCAAGACGAAGATCCAGCTCGATTTCCGAGCCTTCCTTTACGCCAATGAGCGCCACACCAAGGTCACTTGGCGCAGGTACATGCTCGTTGAGTGTCCGCATGGTCCCTGGACTGCGTCCAAGGTCCTTGACTACCAGCGCCAAGGGCGAACTTGCATCTCGCTTAATGAGAACTCCTGTAGAACATATGACCGACGTACCATCTTAGCCTGATCACGCTTGAGGACTCAAACCGACGCCGGGCGCGCGTAAATGCGCGGTGATTTCAGCTTGGGGACTCTGCGCGAAGGCGCAAGGTACCCGACAAGCCTACCCCTTGCGCGGCGGTTCCGTTGGCGGCTCGCCAGCGAGGAGCCTCTTCAGCACCGATTTGGGGACGAAATCGGAGATGTCTCCACCGAGGACGTTGACCTCTTTTATCAACGTCGAGGAAAGGTGCACGTAATGCGCTTCCGCAGGCAGAAAGACCGTTTCGATGCCGGCCAACTGGCGATTCATGGTGGCCATCGGCAACTCGTAATCAAAGTCCGACGATGAACGAAGGCCCTTGACTATGGCTGAGACACCGCGGTGGCGGCAATACTCCGCCAGCAGCCCTTCACCCATCGGCTCAACGATGATGCCGCGCAAAGAGGCCAATGTTTCCCGCGCCATCTCCATTCGGTCCTCGAGGCTGAACCTGTACTTCTTGGCGTAGTTGGTGGACACGGCCACGATGACTTCGTCGAACAGGCCCGCGGCCCGGGCGATGACTTCGAGATGTCCATTATGGATAGGGTCAAAGGATCCAGGGCATACCGCGCGTCTCATGAGACGAACCTACCCCATGGCTTTGCCGGGATACCATGTCTGACATGGCATCCGCAGGCAGCAATTCTTCCCTTGATATGAGCGCGGGCACCACCGCAGGTAACAACGCAACACCATGGCAGCGGGCGGCCATGGGCGCCAACCTGCTCTCCCCCGAAGGAACGCTGGGCGTGACCATTTTCGAGGAAATGACCACCTTGGCACTGTCCACTGGTGCCATCAACCTCGGCCAAGGTTTTCCCGATGAAGACGGGCCCGCGGAAATCAAAGCGGCAGCCCAGTCTGCCATCGCCGCTGGAGCAAACCAATATGCGCCCGGTAAAGGCGTTCCCGCGTTGAGGGAAGCCATCGCCACCCACCAGCAACGCTTTTACGGGCTGAACCCGGACCCCGATACCGAGGTTCTCGTCACGACGGGCGCAACAGAAGCGATCGCAGCGACACTGCTCGCGTTCATCCAGCCCGGCGACGAAGTCCTGACCTTCGAACCGTTCTACGACTCCTACGGGGCCATCATCGGCGTGGCTGGAGCCAAACACGTCACCGCTCCCCTGCTGGCCCCGGACTTCCTTCCCGACCTCGCGATGTTGGAAAACTCCTTCAGCAACCGCACCAGGGTTGTCCTCCTGAACAACCCGCACAACCCCACGGGTGCCGTCTTTCCGGAGTCCGTCTTGTCCACGATTGTGGAACTGGCTGCAAAGTACGGCGCGATCATCGTCAGCGACGAAGTCTACGAGCACCTCACCTTCGGCGTACCCCACATACCCATTACGTCGCTGCCCGGCGCCGCCGAACGTACCATCACCATTTCATCCGCCGGAAAGACGTTTTCCTTCACCGGCTGGAAAATCGGCTGGCTCAGCGGTCCGGCACATTTGGTGGCGGCAGTGCGCACGGTGAAGCAGTTCCTGACCTACAGTTCAGGCACCCCCTTCCAGAACGCCATCGCAGTGGGCCTTGGCCTTCCCGATGAGTTCTATAAAGGCATCGCCGATCAACTGCGCCACAAACGAGACATCCTCGCACAAGGCCTCCGGGCCGCCGGCTTCGGCGTTTACAACCCAAGCGGCACCTACTTCATCAACGTGGACACGGCACCGCTGGGGATCCGCGACTCCGTTGACCTCGCAAGGCGACTGCCAGGGCTCGTAGGCGTGGCAGCTATCCCCGTCCCGGTCTTCTGCCATCCGGAAGGAGCCGAGCGTATGCGAAGCCTGCTGCGTTTCGCGTTCTGCAAGAAGACCGACGTCCTGCAGGAAGCGGCCGAACGCCTTGCCACCTTGAAGGATCGGCTCTGAACGCCAAGGGCTCCGGCCAGCACCAGGCAACACGCTTCCTACGAACAACAGGACAACACGCCACTATCGAGAAAGACACCCTCGTTGAAGGCGGCTTCGTCCTTAGTATTGGCGGGGCCGAACAATCGCACGTGAACCTGGCCCATCCCTCGGAGATCTTCTATGAGTACCTCCGCAGAATCGGGCACGTGGTGGATTTGGCTGCAGAACCCGGAAACCCCATCAGCGCCCTGCATCTGGGCGCCGGTGCCCTCACCCTGGCTCGATATATCCAAGCCACCCGTCCGGGCTCAGAGCAATACGCAGTTGAGCTTGAGCGTGAGCTTTTGGACTTCGTACTTCAGAAGCTGCCCATGCCTGAAGGCACCACGATGACCACCCACATCGGCGACGCCCGCGACGCACTGGCGGAGCTCCCCGCGCACGTGATGTTCGACGTCGTAATTCTTGATATCTTCTCCGGGCCGGAGGCCCCTGCCCATATTGCCTGCCGGGAATTCTACGAGGAAGCCGCAGGCAGGCTTCGGCCGGAAGGGGTGTTGATCGTCAATGTGGGTGACGAACCTGCGCTGACGCTCGTCCGTAGTCAAGTGGCCGCGCTGCGCCAGGCGATGCCGGACGTCGCCGCCTTCGCTGAGACGGGAATGTTCGCTGGCCGCTACCCGGGCAACATCGTTTTGGTAGGCACATGCAAGCCGTGGTCCCCGGACTGGACGGCGCAACTGCTGGCGCGTGGCCCCCACCCCGCCACCGTCCTCACCGGTGTAGACCTGGACAGGATCACGGGCTAACGAGACGGTCCGTTAGGCCGGCTCAGCGAACCACAACTTGGTCTCGCCATATTTCTTGTCGGCGAAACATTCCAAGGCGTCGGGCCACTCAGGCTCAGGGCTCCGCGAACTCCGCTCCACCACAACAACGGCCGCATCGTCCAAATGCGGCCCCAACTTTGCCAGTACAGCACTCAAGGCAGGCTCGTCCAAGGGGTATGGCGGATCAAGGAAGACGAGATCCCACATGTCCGTGTCACCCGCACGCTCCAGGAATGACTCCACCTTGGAACGATGGACTGAGACCCTTTTCCCGCCCAGTAGTTGGTTCACCAGATCCGCATTGCGCTGGCAGACGTCGCTTGCCTTCGCATCAAACTCCACCAGATCCACAGTCCGGGCCCCTCGGCTGGCACTTTCGATGCCCAAGGATCCAGAGCCTGCATAAAGGTCCAGGACCCGGGCATCGTCAATGACTGCCAAGGATTCCAAACGGGAAAAGAGCGCCTCCTTGACCCTGTCCGTGGTGGGACGCGTGGCCGTTCCGGGGACGCTGGCCAGCGGGTTCCCTCCACCAACTCCGGCGATGATCCGGCTCACAGGGATTCCCCATGAGCGCGCTTCCATGGATCTCTAACCGCGTTCAAGGAACGCCTCCTTCTCCGGGTTCAAATAGTCATCTATTGCGGCGGCAAGTGCCGGCTGTCGTTGCAGGGCAGGATCTTCCGACACCAGGCCTTGGGCATCGGTACGTGCGCGGGCAATGATGTCTTCGTGTTCAAGTACACGGAGCAACTTCAAGGTGGAGCGTCCGCCCGATTGCGAAGCACCAAGAATGTCGCCTTCCCGGCGGAGTTTCAAGTCTTCCTGGGACAGCTCAAAGCCGTCAGTCGTTGAAGCAACGGCATCAAGCCGGCGGCGACTCGGATGTCCGGGTTCCAACGTGGTTACAAGCAGGCAAGTGCCGGGCAACCCTCCACGGCCCACCCGCCCACGCAACTGGTGGAGCTGTGAGATGCCAAAGCGGTCGGCGTCAAGAATCACCATGAGGGTGGCGTTGTGGACATCGACGCCCACCTCAATGACGGTGGTCGACACCAGCACTTTGGTGTTGTTGGAGGCGAACGAAGCCATCGTCTCTGACTTCACCTGCGGATCCTGCCGTCCATGGAGCGGGGCCACCGGGACGCCAGCCAGGGCCGGCTCCTGCAGGAGGCTTTCGACGACGGCTGTCACTGAGGCGAGTTCCCGCGCCGGTCCCTCATCCGCGAGGTCGGCATCGCTGGGTTCTGCTTCGCCTGGACTGAAGTCACCGTCGTCATCCGAGCCAATCTTGGGGCACACCACGTACACCTGATGACCCGAATCGACTTCTTCGCGGGAACGCTTCCAAATGCGATCTACCCAGCCGGGATTCTCCGCGAGCCCCACTACGTGAGTGGAAATTGGCGCACGCCCGGCTGGAAGTTCATCCAGGATGGAGGTCTCAAGGTCACCGAATACGGTCATGGCCACCGTGCGGGGAATCGGCGTGGCTGTCATGACCAGCAAATGTGGAGGCCGCTGTGCCTTGGCCCGGAGGGCATCGCGCTGCTCCACACCAAAGCGATGTTGCTCATCCACCACGATCAACCCGAGGTCTTGAAAGCTGGTTTTGTCGCTCAGCAAAGCGTGAGTGCCAATGACAATTCCCGCATTTCCGGAGGCCGCGTCAAGCATTGCTTGTTTGCGCGCCGCGGTGGGCATGGAACCGGTCAGGAGCGTCACTTGGACGGCTGCCTGGGAGGAGTCGCCGCCAAGCATTCCGGCACCGCCGAAGATGTGGTCACCAGCCAAGGCACCCAACGTCTTGCGGATGGAGTGGAAATGCTGGGCCGCCAGGACCTCCGTGGGCGCAAGGAGCGCTGCCTGGCCGCCTGCGTCCACTACCTGCAACATGGCCCGCAGGGCGACGATCGTCTTTCCCGAGCCCACTTCACCTTGCAGCAGCCGGTTCATGGGAGTGTCGCGACCGAGCTCTTCAGCCAGCGTCTTTCCGACGGCGGATTGGCCGGCAGTCAGGGTAAAGGGCAAATTTTGATCGAATTTAGTGAGCAAACCTCCCACGCGGGGACGGCGCGCAGTGGTTTCTTCTGCAGCCAGCTGTGCCCGCCGGCGTGCCAGGGCGGTTTGAAGCACCAGGGCTTCCTGATACCTAAAACGTTCCTGGGCCCGTTGCCAGTCCTTGGCAATCCCGGGCGAATGGATCAAGTGGTAGGCCTCAGCGACACTGAGCAGCCCGTCCCTTCGGACGATGCTTGCCGGCAGGGGATCTTCCAAGGAATCAAGGTCCATGGTTTGGAGCAGGGCAGTGATCACTTTGTGGATGGACCAACTGGTCAGCTTGGCCGTCGCCGGATAAATGGGGATGGGCATTGCTGCGAGCTTTTCGGGATCCACGGAACCCTCGGCTTCCGGATCCTCGTCGAGCAGAAGGAAGTCGGGGTTGGTCAAGCCGAGGGCTCCGCCGTAGCGGGTCACCTTGCCTGAAAACATGGCCCGACGGCCAGCAAGGAGTTCTGCCTTTGCCCGGAACCCGTTGAAGAAGCTGACCTTCAACGTACCTGGAACACCGCTGCCACCAGCCTCATCCGTCACCACCACATCCGTGATCGAACCACGGCGGGCCCTCATCTGGCGGGTGCTGTTGGACAGCACCCGGGCAATCAGCGTGACCTCTTCATCCAGCGGGAGCTTGCTGATGGGTGTTAACTCACCGCGGTTCAAGTATCTGCGAGGAAAGTAGTTCAGTAAGGCACCGGCAGTTTTTAGGCCCAAGTGCTTGTCTATGACAGCCGCGGACCGTTTGCCAATCCTGCGTTCGAGGGGCAGCTCCAGTTCAGTATTCATGCCGTGACTGGCCTGAGGAATTGAAAGCTTCTTTGATGCTGGTTGATCCGCTGCCGGCCGGTTCTTGTGTGTCGGCCGGGTGCTGCCCGTCATCACGGGGTATTGCCAGCTGGCTTACGGCTATATCGGTGGGTTCTCCCAGCGAACGAATGAATGCGACGGCCGGCTCCGGGTCGGCGACGTGCACATGAACGCGCCACCGGTAGCTGATTTCCACAGTGGATTCGTCGTCGTCATCATCAGCGCCCTGTGCACCGCCTACTTGGCTCATGATGACGGAATCGCCCATCTCGTCCAGGCGTTGCCGAAGGATGGCCGCATTCAAGGGCGAGAGATTGATGGTGCACATGACTTCCACGCCGTCGTCGGCCGGCATGTGCTCATGGATGTGGGGATCCTGCAATTTGTAGCCGTGGAGTCCATCAAGCAATTCCTCCTGGAGTTCCTCACCGAGGACCGCGGCCCGGAGGCAATCCAGTACCAGCAACATCCCCACACCCCCTGCATCCACAACGTGTGCTTCATGGAGTTGTGCCAGTTCATCCTCTGTCCGGATGACGGCTTGGTAGGCGGCCTCCACCACAGCGTCGAGCGAGAGGCCCAATGCATGGTTACTGTCGTCGCCATTTTGGGATGCGTCCGCGGCCTCAGCGGCATGAGCGGCCGCTTCCAATACCGAAAGCATGGTGCCCGCCACAGGTTCACTCAGGGCAGACCAGGCACGGATCTGTGCCCTGTTCAACGCAGTGGCAAGCAAGGGTGCGCTGAGGCGGGTTTTTCCGGCCAAGGGCTCTGCAGCGGCGCACAGGAACACTGCAAAGAGTGTGCCCGAATTGCCTCGGGCTTGCTCCATTGCAGCCTGTCCGGCACGGGACAGTACCGCGCCGACGTCGTTGCCGTTTTCACTGGAGTCAGGCGCAGTTCCGCCCAGGGCAGCGACCGCTGCCCGAACGGTGAGGTAAAGGTTCGTTCCGGTATCGCCGTCCGCTACAGGGAAGACGTTGATCGCATTGAGACGGTCGCTGTGGTTGCCGAGGACCACCTCCGCCTTGCCGAGCCAACGTTTCATGGCGTGTGCATTCGCGGCGATCTTAGTCTGCAAAGTGATCCCATCCAACGGTGTCAGCAGTTTGCCCGGCAACCCGGACGCCACTGCCTGGCGGCTCGACAACGGCTTGCACCGAGCCTATCGCAGTGAAGCCCTGCGGCAGCTGAATTCCTGCTGGGAACGTAGCAAGCAACCCGTGGTCTTCTCCCCCGCCAAGCACCCACCGCATGGCTTCTCCTCCCAGAAGCGCAGCTGCTGGTTCCAAAGAGGCTGCGTGAGTCTTCAAAGCAACGGGATCAAAATCAAGAACCACATTGCTCGCCCCGGCCAGGCGGCCGCCATCGCGCAGCAGGCCGTCGGAAATGTCCATCATGGCTGTAGCACCCGTACGCGCAGCCAGTGGTCCCGCGGCCAGTGGTGGTATTGGCCGGCATTGGTTGTCCATCAAGCTCCGCAGCTCCGGAGGCAGCTTGTCGAACGGAATGTCGCTTTCCAGTAGAGCCCAGCCCGCAGCTGCCCTTCCCAACGTCCCTGAAACCGCCACGACATCACCGGGCTTGGCACCGGACCGTAACACCGGTGCGACACCTGCAAGCGTTCCGACGACGGCGACGGTCACCGCCAATTCGCGGCCCCTTCCAAGGTCTCCGCCGGCCACCGAGCAATCCGAAGCACCCAGGCCAACAATTGCCGCAGTGAGCCCGTCAGCAAACGCTTCAACCCATTCGACGGGCGTTTCCGTGGGCATGGTGAGGCTTACCACGAGACTCGTGGCACTGCCGCCCATAGCGTTGATGTCGCTGAGGTTTTGCGCTGCAGCCTTCCAGCCGACGTCGTATCCGGTGGTCCGGTAGCCGTTACGCCACTCAAGCCTGAAGTCCTGGTCCTGCGTTTGGGTGTCGATGGAGATGAGCGCCCTGCCATCCGGCGCTGCTATCAGGGCGGCGTCGTCACCGGGTCCCAGCAGGACGCCGGGGCTATGGTGCAGGCGCGGAAAAATCCGCGCGAGGAGCTCGGACTCCGAAAGGTCTTGGACGGTCAACGGTTCTTCTGGCACTGCTGTCAACTCTTCTCTTGGCACGGCGCCCGCGTCTTCTCATGGCACCGCTCTACGCTATCGCGATCCACCGACAGAATAATGCGGGCGCTCCGGACGGCAGTTCCGCAGGGATGTGACCCGGGCTACGCAAATCTGCCTGCCGGTGCTTGCGGGATAGGCTGGATAAATGCACCGAAAGACCCTTCCCCGGACCGCTCTGGCCATCGCTTTGGCCTCCGCGTCCGTCACCGCTCTGACAGCCTGTGCGCCCGCCGTGGACGTCACAGCGGCCGCCGACGCAGCAAATCCTGCCTGCGCACCAATGATGGTGGCTCTGCCGGACCGGATCGGCGATGCGGCCCTCCGCAAAACCAACAGCCAGGCGACAGCTGCCTGGGGCGATCCTTCGCAGGTCATCCTCCGATGCGGAGTGAACGTTCCCGGACCTACGACGGACCGTTGCGTGAGCGTCAACGACATCGACTGGGTCATCAAGGAAGGCGATCCCGTTTACACCTTGACCACGTTCGGCCGCGAACCAGCCACTGAGATCTTGATAGATCCGGTCAAGCTGGAGGCGGCAAACATCAGTTCAGCAACTGTCCTGACTGAGTTGGCGGCCGCGGTTGGCAAGATCAAGGCAACCGGAAAGTGCGTGGGCCAGGAAGACCTGCAAAATCTGCCCTCCGCGCAGTAGTGCTTTAGCGCAGCCCCGTCTTGCGTGTCAGAGCCAGGTGGATCAGTTCGTCGATCAAGTCCCCGTAAGCCAGGCCGGACGCCGCCCACATCTGCGGGTACATGCTTTTGGGCGTAAAACCGGGCATGGTGTTGATCTCATTGATGATCAGCTCGCCAGCAGGGGTGTAGAAGAAATCCACGCGGCTAAGGCCTTCCGCCCCCACGGCGTCGAACGCCACGGCGGCGAGTTCACGCACGCGTGCGATTGCCTCGTCCGGCATGTCAGCCGGGCAACTCAGGGCTGCGGCGCCGTCCTCAACATACTTGGCGGCAAAGTCATAGAACTGGTGCTCACCGGCTGCCACCGCAATCTCACCCGGCATGGAAGTACGGGGCGCATCCGTGCCGCGACCCTGAAGGACAGCACACTCGATCTCGCGGCCCACGATGCCGGCTTCAATGACCAGCTTCAGGTCATGGCGGCGGGCTTCCTCGATGGCAGCGTCCAGCCCTTCCATCGAGTCAACCTTGGAGATACCCATGGACGAACCCGCGCGGGCTGGCTTCACGAACACGGGGTACCCGAGTTTGTCCACCCGCTTACGGACAGCCTCCGCGTCCGTGGTCCATTCTCGGTCTGTGACCGCTACGTACGGTCCTACGCTCAGTCCGGCAGATTCAAACACCACCTTCATGAAATGCTTGTCCATCCCCACGGCCGAGGCCAGCACACCGGCTCCGACATAGCGCGTGTCTGAAAGCTCCAGAAGGCCCTGGATGGTCCCGTCTTCGCCCCACGGCCCATGAAGCAGGGGGAAGACAACGTCCACGGACCCCAGTTCCTGGGGAACGGCATTGGGCTCGGTGACGATGAGTTGATGCACGCCAGCCACTTCGGCCAAAGTCACGGTCCTGCCCGACGGCGCCACCTCGGGAAGCGCTGCCGAACTCAACGACCAGTCGCTGGTGTCGCCCGAAGCGAGTACCCATTGCCCGGATTTGGCGATGCCAATCGGTATGACTTCATACTTGTTCTTGTCGATCGCCCCCATGACACCAGCTGCAGTGACGCAGCTGACGGCGTGTTCACTGGAGCGCCCCCCGAAGAGAATCGCTACACGGGGCCGGCCCGTCACGGGGGTGGATTGGTCAGTCACCATCAGTAGTCGCCTTCGGACTTCAGTGCCCGGGCCAACAGTCGTGGCCCCAGGTCATCAACGGACATTCTGCCTTCAAGCACCGCCACGACGGCAGCCGTAATGGGCATTTCAACATTCAATTTGCCAGCCAGTTCGTGAACAGCGGGGCCGGACTTGATGCCTTCTGCTGTCTGCGTCATCTGTTCGGCCACTTGCTCAAGGCTGAGGCCTTCACCAAGCAACCTGCCAGCGGTGTGATTCCGCGAGAGGGCTGAGGAGCACGTGGCAACAAGATCGCCGAGTCCGGCAAGACCGGCCATGGTGTGGGCTTCGCCGCCAAGGGCCAGGGCAAGCCGGGACGTCTCAGCAAGTCCGCGCGTGATCACCGAAGCCTTTGTGTTGTCGCCCATCTGGCGGCCTTCACAAATACCCACAGCAAGCGCAATCACATTTTTCACGATCCCGCCGATTTCCACCCCCACAACATCAGTGCTGGTGTAGGGCCGGAAGTACGGTGCCGTGCAGCACAGCGCTATGGCAGCAGCGGTGTCGGCGTCGCTGCAGGCAACAACTGAGGCTGTTGGCTGCTCGCGGGCAATCTCCATCGCCAGGTTGGGGCCCGACACTACTGCTACGCGCGGCGCGGGAAGACCCAACTCCTGGGCAATGACTTCGCTCATCCGGGCGTCCGTGCCCAGTTCCAGGCCCTTCATCAAGGACACAACCACGGCATCGGGCGCAAGGAACGCCTTCCACTCCCCGAGCTGTGGTCGTAGCGACTGGGCAGGCACGGCGAGGACCACCAAGGTGGCATCCCTCAGCACCTCCTCCACATCTGTGGATGCTGTTACGGATGGTGGAAGCTCAATGTCTTTGAGGTACTGCTCATTGCGGTGCGAAGAGTTGATCTGCTCCACGACCTCCGCCCGACGACCCCAGATCCGGATACTACGTTCAGATCCGGTGGCCGTCGCGGCATCAGCCAGGACCTTCGCAAACGTTGTTCCCCACGAACCCGCACCCAAGACAGCCACGATGTCCGGTGTGGAGACATTCGTTTCCACTGCAGTCATTTCCCGTCCTCGCCTTCGCCGGCATCAGGAGAACCACCCTGAATGAAGCGGCCGTGCTTGGACTGCTTGTGAACAGCCGGATCCCAGCGTTCCGCCGGTGCAGGTTCACCTCGAAGGGTTTCAAGGAGTTCCGTGATGGCAGCCATGATGACTTCAGTGGCCGCGGTCAGTGTTGCGCGGTCCAGCGGCTGTTCCCTGAACGCACTGAGATCAACGGGCTTGCCAACAAGCACGCGGACGGTTTTGCGCGGGAAGATGTGGAACCGCTTGGCGTACCGGGGGAAAACCTCTTGTGCACCCCAGTGCGCCATGGGCACCACAGGGGCTCCGGTCTGCAGGGCAAGTCTGGCGGCCCCGGTGTGGCCCTTCATCGGCCAAAGATCAGGGTCGCGGGTGAGAGTGCCCTCGGGGTAGATGATGATGGCACCACCGGCGTCCACCACTTCTTTGGCGACTTGAAGCGAGCGGTTCGCTCCCGCCGTCGAGCGTTCAACCGGTATCTGCTTTGTGGCGTGCAGCAGGGAACCCAGCACGGGCACGTTGAAGAGGCCGGTCTTCGCGAGGAAGTGCGGTGGCCGCTTCTGGTTGTACACCATGTGTCCGATCACGATGGGGTCGATCTCGGTGCAATGGTTGGGTACTGCGATGAAGCCGCCGGGTGGAAGGTTCTCCATGCCTTCCCACTTCTTGGCCATCAGGACGTTCATCAACGGACGCGCAAGACCCGCCAGCAGCATAAACGTTGCACGGCTCTTGGCCGATTCCTTCAAAGGAGCCCCCGCTACTTGGTGGTGGTGATATCGAAATCGGCGCCCAGGCCGGCCAGCTTCTCGGTAAAGCGCTCGTAACCGCGGTTGATGATGTCGATGCCCGTAACGCGTGACGTGCCCGTAGCAGCCAGCGCTGCGATGAGGTGGCTGAAACCACCCCGGAGGTCAGGGATGTCAATATCGGTGCCCCTGAGCGGGGTGGGGCCTGAAATCACTGCTGAGTGCAGGAAGTTCCGCTGTCCGAACCGGCAGGGAACACTGCCCAGGCACTCGCGGTGCACCTGGATGTTCGCACCCATCCGTGCAAGGGCGTCCGTGAATCCGAAGCGGTTCTCGTAGACAGTCTCGTGGACGATGGAGACGCCCTCGGCCTGTGTCAAGGCCACCACCAGCGGCTGCTGCCAGTCCGTCATGAAGCCCGGGTGGACATCTGTCTCCAGGACCAGCGGGGAGAGCTTACCGCCCTGGTGGTAGAAGCGGATGCCGTCGTCGCCGATGTCCATGCCGCCACCGACCTTGCGGTAGGTATTCAGGAACGTCATCATGTCGCGCTGAGAAGCGCCCTCAACAAATATGTCGCCACGGGTAACCAGAGCAGCAGAGGCCCAGGATGCGGATTCGTTGCGGTCCGGGAGGGCCCGGTGGTTGTAGCCACGAAGGTCTTTGACGCCCTCAATCCGGATGGTCCGGTCAGTCTGAACGCTGATGATGGCGCCCATCTTCTGCAGGACAGCAATGAGGTCGATGATCTCGGGTTCGGTGGCCGCACCAATGAGTTCAGTAATGCCCTCGGCACGCGTTGCGCTCAGCAGCACCTGCTCAGTGGCCCCCACCGATGGATACGGCAGCGAAATTTTGGCTCCATGCAAACCGTTCGGGGCAGAAATGTGGATGCCGCCCGGGCGCTTTTCCACCACGGCGCCGAACTGCCGCAGGACGTTCAGGTGATAGTCAATGGGCCTGTCGCCGATCTTGCAACCGCCCAGATCCGGGATGAAGGCCTCGCCGATCGCGTGAATCAACGGTCCGCACAGCAGGATGGGAATCCGCGAATCGCCAGCATGCGCGTCAATGGCCGTGCTGGAGGCCGTCTTTGCATCTTTGGGATCCAAGGTGAGGTCGCCCGATACCGGATCCTTCACGACGGTCACGCCGTGCAGCTGCAGCAGGCTGGTGACAACCTCGACGTCCTTGATTTCCGGCACGTTCCTCAGCACCGATGGTTCGCTGCCCAGCAACGCCGCCACCATGGCCTTGGGCACCAGGTTCTTGGCACCGCGAACGGTCACTCGCCCGGTCAAGGGGACGCCACCGCGGATTGTCAGAACACTACTCATCTATACCGGTTTCCTCACGACTACTCGCCCCCCAAACTTACAAAGGCTCCAGCTAAGCATAGAAGCTCGCTTTACCGATCCGAAATGGAACCGCCCGACACCCCGCGTATCAGGCTTCGCGTGTTCGCCAACGAAAAAGGACCGGCAGACGCTCCCGAAGGGGGCCTGCCGGTCCGTTATCCGCGGAGTTGCGGCCTCAGATGATGGGCTATCCGGCATCAACCTTCGCCGGAAGCGTCTTCGGCTTAAAGGCCGGGCGCGTGGCCTCGTAAGCCGTGATGTCTGCCTCATGCTGAAGGGTCAGCCCGATGTCGTCCAGGCCTTCCAGGAGACGCCAACGGGTGTAGTCATCAATATCGAAAGGCGCCACCACGTTGCCACACTCAACCGTTTTGGAGACCAAGTCAACCTTGACTTCAGTTCCGGGGTGGTTTTCCAGAACCTTCCAAATGAGTTCAATGTCATCCTGCGCCAACTGTGCGGCGAGCAGGCCCTGCTTGCCGGAGTTGCCGCGGAAAATGTCGGCGAACCGGGAGGACAGAACGGCCTTGAAACCATAGTCCTTCAACGCCCAGACAGCGTGCTCACGGGATGACCCTGTACCGAAATCCGGGCCGGCAACCAGTACGGAGCCGGCATTGAACGGGGCTTGGTTCAGGATGAAGGACTCGTCCTTCCGCCAAGCAGCGAACAAAGCGTCCTCGAAGCCTGTGCGCGTGATGCGCTTCAGGTACACAGCAGGGATGATCTGGTCAGTGTCAACGTTGCTTTGGCGCAGGGGAACGCCGATGCCGGTGTGGGTGGTAAATGCTTCCATGATGAATCCTCCTAGACTGCGATTCCGGTCGGTGTGCCCGCGGAAGCGGACTCGAGGTCCGATGGCGAACTCAACGTGCCCCGGACAGCGGTGGCCGCAGCCACGACAGGCGAGACCAGATGCGTGCGGCCGCCCTTGCCCTGGCGACCCTCAAAGTTGCGATTGGATGTTGAGGCACAACGCTCGCCCGGCTCCAACTGGTCCGGGTTCATGCCCAAGCACATGGAGCAACCGGCAAAACGCCATTCTGCGCCGAATTCCTTGAAGACTTTGTCCAGGCCCTCTGCCTCTGCCTCCAGACGGACACGGGCGGAACCCGGTACCACCAGCATGCGGACCTTGGGGTCCTTTTCGCGGCCACGAATGATGTCGGCAGCAGCGCGCAGATCTTCGATACGTGAATTAGTGCAAGATCCCAGGAAGACGGTATCCACGCGGATGTCCTTCATGGGGGTGCCGGCTTCCAAGCCCATGTACTGCAGGGCGCGTTCGGCAGCTGCCTTGGCATTCTCGTCACCAAAATCCTCCGGCGACGGTACCTTGGAGGACAACGACACACCTTGGCCCGGGTTTGTACCCCAGGTCACGAACGGTTCCAGGGTATCGGCATCCAGGTCAACCTCGACATCGAAGGTCGCGTCTGCATCCGTGTTGAGCGTGTTCCAGTACTCGACGGCTGCATCCCAGTCGGCGCCTTCCGGCGCGTGGGGGCGGCCCTGCATATAGTCGTACGTGGTCTGGTCCGGTGCCACCATACCGGCGCGGGCACCGGCTTCGATGGACATGTTGCAAATGGTCATCCGGGCGTCCATCGACAACGCACGGATAGCGGAGCCACGGTACTCGAGAACATATCCCTGACCGCCGCCTGTCCCGATCTTCGCGATGACGGCAAGGATAATGTCCTTGGCTGTGACGCCGGGCCGCAGGGTGCCTTCAACATTGATGGCCATGGTCTTGAACGGCTTCAAAGACAGGGTTTGGGTGGCCATAACGTGCTCCACCTCGGACGTGCCGATTCCCATGGCCAACGCACCGAAGGCGCCGTGGGTTGAGGTGTGCGAGTCGCCGCACACTACTGTCATACCCGGCTGAGTCAGTCCCAGCTGCGGCCCCACGACGTGCACGATCCCCTGTTCTTTATCACCGAGGGAGTGCAGCCGGACGCCGAATTCCTTGCAGTTGGCGCGCAGGGTCTCAATCTGCGTGCGGCTGGTCAGGTCCGCGATTGGTTTGTCGATGTCCAGCGTGGGAGTGTTGTGGTCCTCCGTGGCAATGGTCAGGTCGACGCGTCGCAGCTGCCGGCCAGCCAGGCGCAGGCCCTCAAACGCCTGCGGGGATGTCACTTCGTGGACGAGGTGCAGGTCGATGAAGAGAAGGTCTGGCTGGGCATTGGCTCCTTCGCCCTCACCCTTGCGCACTACGTGCGCGTCCCAGACTTTCTCGGCCAGTGTCTTTCCCACGGCCTTGCTCCCTTCACTGCGGTTGGCTTGTTGCGTTGTTCTTGTTCCACTGAAGCAGCACCGCCGCAAAATAGGCCAGCGAAACAACTTGCATCTCAGATATTGAGACGGCAATATCATTACATGGACAATTCTAGTGGAGTCGGTGTCATTGATAAAGCGGCCCAAGTACTCGATGCCCTTGAGGCTGGACCCACGACTCTTGCGCAACTTGTAGCGGCCACGGGCCTTGCCCGGCCCACAGTTCACCGGCTTGCGCTGGCCCTGGTTCACCATCGTCTGGTGAGCCGCGACATCCAAGGACGCTTCGTCCTGGGCAGCCGATTGGTGGAGCTCGCATCCGCCGCCGGGGAAGACCGTCTCATCGCCTCCGCAGGACCCGTTCTCATTCAACTCCGGGACGCCACAGGCGAAAGCGCGCAGATCTTCCGCCGCCAGGGTGACTGGCGTGTCTGCGTGGCCTCCGCAGAACGTCCCATCGGCCTGCGGGACACCATTCCAGTGGGCACCCAACTCTCCATGAAGGCTGGCTCCGCCGCGCAAGTCCTGCTGGCTTGGGAAGACCACGACCGCCTTCTCGAAGGGCTGCAAAACGCCCGCTTTACCCCCACCGTCCTGGCAGGCGTACGACGCCGGGGCTGGGGTCAGAGCCTTGGCGAACGCGAGCCGGGGGTCGCCTCGGTTTCAGCCCCCGTGCGGGGACCGTCAGGCCGGGTCATCGCGGCTGTGTCCATTTCAGGTCCCATTGAACGGCTCACGCGCCAGCCGGGCCGCCTTCATGCCGAAGTGGTTTGCAACGCCGCCCGGGTTTTGACCGAAGCCCTGCGCAAGAACAATGACTAGGGTGAACAACTACGCCGTTTTCCTCCGCGGCATCAATGTGGGCGGCATCAGCATCAAGATGGCCGATCTCACATCAGCCCTCAAGGACTACCCGTTTGCCAAGGTCAAAACCCTGCTGGCCAGCGGAAACGTGGTGCTCCAGAGTGAACTCAGCGCCAAGGACGTCAAGGCCCAGTTCGAAAAGTGCCTACGGGAAACCTTTGGTTACGACGCTTGGGTGGTTGTCCTCACCGCCGCACGGGTAGCGGAACTGGTGGACGCGTGCCCGTACCCGGCGGACGACAAAACCACGCACAGCTACATCACCCTCGCCTCCGACGCAGCCATGCTCGATGAACTCTTTCAGGCAGGCGAAGCGCTGGACGGCGTGGAGCAAGTTCGACTGGGCCCGGAGGCTTCCGCATGGCTGGCCCCCGCCGGAGGCACGCTGGACAGTCCCCTCAGCAAGCTCTCGGCCAAGCCACGCTACAAAGCCAGCACTACTACAAGGAACCTGCGCACGCTCATCAAAGTAAGGGACGCCGCTGGGGCCCTCTAGGCTGCACAGCCCTAACCGGAGCGGGCGGCCTTCAGCGCCGCGTTGAACGCCTTCAAACGCGTAATTTCAACCTCGACGGGCTCCACAACCCGTTGATTGGCAACTGCTGCCACGGCGGCCTTCAAACGTTTCGATGCCCCGGATGCCCTGACCCGGGCAGCCCAGCCTCCAAGGATCCTTCCGGCGATGGCGAGGACGATCCCCAGCACCACTCCCCCCGCGACCATCAGCGTAGGCCAGGGCCAGCCTTCTGTTCGCGGGACCTCGGGCACTGGCATTTGAAAGTAGCCAAGTGCTGCCAACACACCCAGCCACCCCAGGCCGCCAACTGCGAGCAGAAGCGCAATCCATTGAAGGGTATTGAAAAGGATCCACCACAGGGGACGCTTGACCGCCTTCAGGTCCGTGCCTGCAATAGCTTGATCCAACGCGTCGGGCAGCTGTTCCCGCCCGTCCCTGGCCACGCTGCGAATCGCTGCACGCCAAGGACCGGGAGCGCCGGCAGAAGCCTCATCGGCAAAGTCCCTGACTGCGGCATCCGTCCGCGCCCGCTCCGGCGCCCCCGCGGGAGGCAACGATGTGCGGCTCAATTCAGGCTTGGTGTCATCCCTGCCCAGGTTAAGCCTCCGCAAGGGGTCCGGTCGGAAACGCAACAGCCACCGGGTGACGGGCCACCCGGTCCTCTTGGCTGACTCCCTCGCGAAAGATCGCTGCACGGCGTCCACCACCACTGGTACGTTTGCCGCCGTCGAGAGCTCCGACGCGAGGCGGGCCTTCGCGCTTCCCTTGATGCCGCGGGCTTCGCCCTCGCCGGAGGCCCGGGCAAGTTCCGCTGCGGCCTTGGTGACGTCCGCCGACAGGCGCTGTGTTGTTGCCTCCCGTTGGACCACGACGTTACGAATGGCCCCGCGGAGAGTCGGCACACCGTCGCCGGTAAGCGCCGAGGCACTAAGAACCCTGACCTTGCCCAGTCCGTCCCGGGCCAGGATGCCTTCCAAAGACTCCAGCACGGCGGCTGCATCGGCCGCATTGAGTTTGTCCACTTGGTTCAGGACCACCAGTGTTACGGCACCGTGGGAGGCCATGGGTCGGAGGAAATCTTTATGCACCGCAGCGTCAGCGTACTTTTGCGGGTCCAAGACCCACACCAGCACATCCACCATGCCCACCATGCGCTGAACAATCTCCCGGTTTTCCACCCTGGTGGAATCGAAGTCGGGAAGGTCCAGCAGCACCAGGCCGCTGCTCTCGTCTGCGAGCCCGGCAACCGCCGGAAGGGTATGTCGCTCTTTGACGTCCAGCCAATCAAGCAAAGGCCCGCTGCCTTCTTCGCCCCAGATACCCGCCAACGGTGCAGACGTTGTAGGACGCCGCGCAGTGGCAGTGGCGAGCTCACTGCCGGAAACAGCATTGAACAACGACGATTTTCCGCTACCTGTCGCCCCGAAAAACCCCACCACAGTGTGCCCTGCCGACAATGACCGCCGCGAGGTGGCACGCTCCAAAACGTCATACACAGACTGCAGATCGGGGTCCGGGAGGACGCCCTCAGCCAGTTCCCGGGCGGTGTTGAGCGATTCCAGCCTGCGCTGCAGTTGGGACGACTCGCGGACATGGCCGTGGCGGCTCATGCGGCCCCCGCCAGACGGCGCAAAGCTTGGGCATGCCGGGCGAGGCCGTCTCCGGAGGTCGGATGGGCTGCTTCAAGGCGATCCAGGAATCTTTGCCTCTCGTCGTCAAGGAGCCGTTGGCACTGTGTGTGGAGATCATCCCTGGCCTGCTGGGCCAAGCGGCGCACTGCGTCCTCGCCGAACACGGCTTCCAGCAGCTTCTGGCCAACAACGGCGGTTCCGCCTGCAATACCGATCTCCAAGCCGCTCAGGCCGGCGGTCATGGAGAACACCACCACCATGAGCGCCGCGCCGAGCCCGTTGACGCCGAAGGACAACCACCGGGCCTGGGTTCGTTTCCCCTGGCCCTGTGTTCGGATCATCTCCATCAGCCCTTCCTGCCAGGAACGAATAGCTGCTGCAGCCTTCGCATCAAAACCCTCGCTGGTGCCCGAAAGATCTTCGGCGCCAAGGAGTTCCCGACCCGCAGCGTCCGAACGCCAGCGCCTGTCCACGTTTTCGGCGGCATTCGCGGCTTCGTCCAGGATCACCGCCTGCAACCCGGTCTCGATAGCTGTTTCGACCTTCACGGCAGGAGCGGGCTCGCCTCGGAAGAAGGCCCCTACACGGTCCCTCATCCGGCCGATGTTCTGCTCGAGGGCGCGAAAGAACTCCCCGGTTCCCACGAAGTCCTGCCAGCGCGCCAACACTTCGCCGCGGAGAAGTGCCCCGTCCTTCGTGGCCTCCAGAATGCGTGAGAGAGCTTGCTCATACTCGGCAAGGCACGTTGCCTGGAGGTCGTGGGCAGCGGCATCCTGGGCCGCAGCAGCACCCGCGATTCCCTCCAACCGGACGCTGACAGCCTTAACTGCGCCATTCAGTGTCCGCCTGGCAACCTCCGCCCGTCCGGCCGCATTAGCTGCCAAGGCACCCAGCCACTGACGCAAGCCAATGACGGACTCCTCAGGAAGCATGCCCAGTTCATTCAACGCACTCTCCAAAACGACGAAGAGCTTCGCTTCCGCCAGGCCCTGCCGGTCCAACATCGCTTGCAGGTCAGTCCTGACTTCGTCTTCTGCTGCAGCGGGCACGCGGTCAAGGACTACGGCCACTGTGATATCCCGCGAAGCTGCGTCCAGCAGCAGGCGCCACGGTACGGCGTCGGCGTAGCGGTTTGCCGTGGTGACAAATACCCAGAGGTCAGCGGCAGCAAGCAACTGTCCGGCGAGCCTGCGATTGTCATCAGAGATGGAGTCGACGTCGGGCGCGTCCAGCAGGGCGATGCCTTGGGGCACTGACTCGTGTCCCACCAGAACCAAAGACGTGATGGCCTGAGCGTCGGGAGCGGCACCTGCCTGATGCGCCGGCAGCGGACTCGCAGATACCGTGCCGCGGATACGCTCCATGCTGGGAAGTATCCGGTGGCCTTCAAACCACCCGGCGTCCAGAGGATGATGCAAGAGGATGGGCTGGCGGGTGGTGGGCCTGATAGCGCCGGCACGGGTCACCGGGTAGCCGATCAGCGCGTTGACCAGCGTGGACTTCCCTGCGCCGGTGGAACCGCCTACGACGGCCAGAAGGGGGGCGTCGAGGCTGCGGTAGCGGGGAATTACGTAGTCGTCGAGCTGGGCCAGGGACTCACGGATCCACTGTCGGGCTTCCCGGACCTCCGGCACTGCGAGCGGAAGGGTTGTGGCCGCAAGTTCCGTGCGGGCAGCTTCCAAGGTCTCGACGGCGGCTGCCGCACCTTGGGCAGCTTGGTTAGCCCGGGGTGTTGTCTCATCATCATTTGCGGTCACAGCATCATCATGCCAGCCTGATCCCCGTCACAGGTGCGGCGCAGGCAGGGACGACAGAAATAGAGAAAAAGAAATCCCCCCGGAACCGTAGTTCCGGGGGGATTTGTTTGTGACCCCAGCGGGATTCGAACCCGCGTTACCGCCGTGAGAGGGCGGCGTACTAGGCCGCTATACGATGGGGCCTTGCACTTTTTGTCGCCGTTTCCGGCGATCAAGCTGAATGAGTATTTCATACTTTCAGCTATGCTCCAAATCGACTGAGCGACTTGAAATTTCCGAATTTCCATCGTGTTTACGCGGATTTTCAGAGCTGGGATACCAGGACTCGAACCTAGAATGACGGTACCAGAAACCGTAGTGTTGCCAATTACACCATATCCCAAAGTGGCTTTTGGACCGGAGCTCAGTGCTTTGGTTTCCCTCAGCTTTTCCCTCCGCGCCCCTCAGCACGAGTAATGACTCTACCGGAGTCTCGCCACCTGCACAAATCGTAAGGCCGTTACCTGCATCACACGATTCTTAAGCCGGAGTGGCAGCCTTGACCAGCAACCGCAACAGAGAGTCCACTTGGCGGCCAGTGAACTCCTCCACCAATTCCCCCGTCCTGTTGAGCCACACTCCAACCAGGCCGGCCGCCGTTGCACCGTCAGCGTCAAGCAACCTGTTATCGCCCACATAGAGGGTCTCCTCCGGACGGGTGCCCAGCAGACGCACGCCTTCGAGGTAGATCGCCGGTTCCGGCTTCGGCACGCCTACCGTGTCGGTGCCCACAAGGACCTTAATCCTTGAAAGCCCGGCACCGTCCAGCTTTGCCCGCTGGTAATCATGCACATTGTTACTAACGGCCCCGTAGGGGATGCCGGCAGCATCGAGTGCGTCCAGCACGCCTTCCACATCGTCAAAGGCCCGGACGTAGGCCGTCTGGCGTTGGTGGTACTCGGCCACCCACGCCTGAGACTCCTCGCCGTCCTGAAGGTCCACGCCAAAGTGGCCCAAAGCAGCCCTGCCTCGCAGCAGGCGTTGCTCATTGAACGTCAGCTCGCCGGCAAGGTAGCGGTCGTAAAAGTGCGTCGTTTCGTGGGTGAAGATGCGCCCGAACTTCACCCACCCGGCCTGGTCCAGGCCAGGCAGGAGATGTTCGCTGACGTCCCGGAGTGCTGTTGTCATGGCGTACTCAAGGTCCACCAAGGTGTCGTCAATGTCGAAGAGGACACCGCGGATGGTGCCGAAAGTTCTCGAGATAGCCATGACTGATTCCGTTGCTAGCCGCGGAAGGCACGAACACGGGCGAGCGAGGAATCCTTGCCAAGGATCACCATCGACTCGAACAGCGGCGGTGAAATCCGGCGCCCTGAAATGGCGGTGCGCACCGGCCCGAACGCTGCACGCGGCTTGATGCCCAGGTCCTCCACCAGAGCTTGCTTGAGCGCGGTCTGGATGTTCTCCGCCGTCCACTCCCCGATGGGCTCCAGCGCCGCCAGGGCAGCATCCAGCACTTCTTCCAGGTTCTGCGGAAGGCCTTTGCGGGCATCGTCTGCAACGTCAATGGCGTCGTCGGCCTTGAAGAGGAAAGCCAGCATCTCGGGAGCTTCGCCGAGGAGGGTGATGCGTTCCTGGACCAGTGGGGCCGCCTCGTCGAGGATCTCTTCCTGGCGCGTCGTGAGGATCTCCCCTACGAGACCTGCAGCGCGGAGGTAGGGAACCAAGCGTTCCTTGAAGTCCTCCGGCGCGAGCATCCGCACGTGGGTTCCGTTGATGGCCTCGGCCTTCTTGATGTCGAAGCGTGCCGGGTTGCCCAGGACATCATGGATGTCGAAGTTGGCCACGAGCTGCTCCACGGTAAAGATGTCCTCGTCCGCGCTCAGGGACCAGCCAAGCAGCGACAAGTAATTGAGCAGGCCCTCTGGGATGAAGCCACGCTCGCGGTGTAGGAACAGGCTGGACTCGGGGTCGCGTTTGGAGAGCTTCTTGTTGCCCTGGCCCATGACGTACGGCAGGTGGCCGAACTCCGGCATGTACTCGGCCACGCCGATTGCATAGAGCGCACGGTACAGCGCAATCTGACGTGGAGTGGAGCTCAGCAGGTCCTCGCCACGCAGGACATGGGTGATCCCCATGAGGGCGTCGTCCACCGGGTTGACCAACGTATAGAGCGGAGCACCGTTGGCACGGACAACGGCAAAGTCGGGAACAGAGCCGGCCTTGAAGGTGATCTCGCCGCGGACGAGGTCGTTGAAGGTCAGGTCCTCGTCCGGCATGCGGAGACGCAGGACGGCCTCGCGCCCTTCGGCCTTGAACTGTGCCAACTGCTCATCCGTCAGGTGCCGGTCGAAGCCGTCATAGCCCAGCTTCGGATCCCGGCCTGCCGCCCTGTGGCGTGCTTCGATCTCATCAGGCGTGGAGTAGGACTCGTAGACGTGCCCGCCCGCCTTCAGCTTGGCGATCACATCCTGGTAGATGTCACCGCGCTGCGACTGCCGATACGGCTCGTGCGGTCCGCCAACCTCTACGCCCTCATCCCAATTGATGCCGAGCCATTTGAGGGCGTCCAGCAGCTGGTGGTAGCTCTCTTCGCTGTCCCGGGCAGAGTCAGTGTCCTCGATGCGGAAGATCAGCTTGCCGCCGGTGTGGCGCGCATAGGCCCAGTTGAACAGGGCAGTGCGGATCAGGCCAACGTGCGGTGTTCCCGTGGGTGACGGGCAGAAACGGACGCGGACCGGAGTCTCGGCGTTGACGGCAGGAATGGCGCTGGAGGCAGCGTTCGACGCAGAAGCAGTAGTCATAGTGGTTCCAACTTTACCGCTTGGCGTTGGCTCGGATTCCCGTATGGGAACGCTCGACGGCGGCACGCACCTTTCGTGCGAAGGGCGCATGCCGCCGTCGAGGTTTAATGCGTGGCTGGGAGCCTAGCGGCGAACCACCGGGTTGGAGAGCCGGCCGATGCCTTCGATCTCCACTTCAAAGCGGTCACCCTCGCTGACCAGGCCGACACCGGCAGGGGTGCCGGTCATGATGACGTCTCCCGGAAGCAAGGTGAATGCATGCGAAACGATGGAGACGAGCTCGCGTACGCCGCGGATCATTTGGTTGGTGCTGCCATCCTGGCGGAGTTCGCCGTTGAGCCGGCCCTGGATGGACAGGTCTTCATGGTCGAGTTCGGTTTCGATCCACGGACCCAGCGGCGCGGAGGTATCGAATCCCTTAGCCCGCGCCCACTGAAGATCCGTCTTCTGGACGTCGCGGGCCGTGAGGTCATTGCCGCAGGTGTAGCCGAAGATGACATCGTCCGCACGGTCCTCGGGAACGTCCTTGCAGATCCGGCCGATGACTACGCAGAGCTCAGCTTCGAAGGAAACTTCCTCCGAGAACTCAGGAAGGATGATGGGATCGTTCGGACCAATCACTGAGGTGTTGGGCTTCAGGAAGAGCAGCGGATGCTGGGGAACTTCGTTACCGAGTTCGGCTGCGTGCTCGGCGAAGTTCCGGCCGACGCCAATGACTTTGCTGCGGGGAATGATCGGGGCGAGGAGCCGCACGTCCTCGAGCTTGTGCTTCACGTGGGTACGTTCGACGCCGTTGAAGAAGGGGTCGCCGTTGATGACAGTGATTTCCTCACTGCCGGGCTCGCCTTCAACAACGCCGTAAAGGGGATCAGAATCAACTACAAACCGGGCGATACGCATGGGCTCAAGCCTACAGTCCGGGTTTAGCTTCGGAGGTAATCCAACTGGGCCGCAACGGAAGTCTCTGCTGCCCACCTGACGGATGGGTCGACGTCGGGATAAACCGCATCAGTGACCGCAGCGATGGACGCATCCTCGCCGAGGTGTTTCAGTGCCGTTCGGATTTGTTCGAGCCGCTGCTCGCGATGATCACGGTACTCACGGCACTTTTCGTCCAAGGCCGGGAGCACAGGCCCATGTGCGGGCAGCAGTGTCGCGGGTCCTATCGTTTCAAGCCTGTCCAAGCTTGCAAGGTAGTCACCCAACCGGCCGTCCGGGTAATCCAACACAGTGGTTCCACGGCCCAGAATCGTATCGCCGGTGAGAACGGATCCGCTGGGCCCGTCATCCGGGACATGGAAGCAAAGGGAGTCCGACGTGTGACCCGGGGTGGCCACCACGCGAATCTCCACGCCGCCCGCCGTCAGGACTTCGCCGCCCATCAGCGGCTCGCCGCCGTGGCAATGCTCCGGCAACGCAGCACGGACAGGCGCCCCGGTGATCTGGTGAAAACGTGCTGATGCTTCAGTGTGGTCCGCGTGCCGGTGGGTAATGAGGACAACATCCACAACACCTGCCGATGCCAACGCAGCCAAATGCTGTTCGTCTTCAGGGCCCGGGTCTACCACCGCCACATGACGGGATCCCGGCGCGCCGATGACGTACGAGTTCGTGCCGTCCAGGCTCATTGGGCCCGGGTTCGGAGCCAATCGGAAGCGGGTGAGTTCGCTGCTGCGCTGCAGGGAAGAGGAGTCACTTGTGGGCGAGTTGCCGGAAGTCGCCATTGATTCTGAAGTCACTGTCCCATCTTGACACTGAACGCATGCTCGCTCACATCCCAAGCCCTCCCCACCAACGCTCGACGCCGTCACCTCACCGAGGTGCCGCCGTCGCCGGTCGAAGGCCTCCCGAGGGACCTGATAGAGCGTCCGGCTCAAACCCGAGGGACCTGCGAGAGCGTCCGGCTCAAACCCGAGGAACCTGATAGAGCGTACGGCCCAAACCCGAGAGACCTGCGAGAGCGTTCGGGGAAGTAGTACGGCGGCCCTTCCGCTTGTTGCCAAGTGGAAGGGCCGCCGTCGTGCGTTCTGCTGTGTCGAAAACTTAGACCAGGCGCGTCAGCCAGCCGTGGGTGTCCTCCACGGTTCCAGTCTGGATGCCCAGGAGCTGCTGGCGGATGGCCATGGTGGTTTCCCCGGCCTTCGCGTCCTCGGAGCCGATGAATTCCGTGGCGTCCTTAAGCACACCGATCGGCGTGATCACGGCTGCGGTGCCGCAAGCGAAGACCTCGGTGATCTCGCCGGAGGCCACGCCGTCGCGCCACTCATCCAGCGTGATCTTGCGCTCGGTGACTTCACGGCCCATGTCCTTGGCCACCTGGATGACGGACATACGGGTGACGCCTTCAAGGATGGTGCCGCTCAGGGCCGGAGTAACCAGCGAACCGTCCTTCATCACGAAGAACACGTTCATGCCGCCGAGTTCTTCCACGGCGTCGTCGTTGAAGTGGTCCAGGAAAAGGACCTGCTTGCAACCGTTGGCTTCAGCCTCCTGCTGAGCGATCAGGGAAGCTGCGTAGTTGCCGCCACACTTGGCGGCACCGGTTCCGCCACGGCCCGCACGGGCGTATTCGCGGGAGATCCAGATGGACACGGGCTTGAGCTCGCCGCCGAAGTAATTGCCGGCGGGGGAAGCGATGACGCGGAAGGACACTTCGCGGGCAGCACGCACACCAAGGAACGCCTCCGTAGCGATCATGAACGGGCGCAAGTAAAGGGCTTCACCGTCGCCGGAAGGAACCCATTCCTTGTCAGCCTGCACGAGTTCGCGAATGGCACCGAGGAAGTACTCCTCGGGCAGTTCCGGGAGTGCAAGGCGACGCGCGGACTTGTTCAACCGTGCTGCGTTGGCTTCGGGCCGGAAGGTCCAAACGGAACCGTCAGCGTGACGGTAGGCCTTAAGGCCCTCGAAGATTTCCTGGCCGTAGTGCAGGACAGCAGCCGAGGGGTCCAGGGAGATGGGTCCGTAGGGTTCGATCCGGGCATTCTGCCAACCGCCATTTCCATCGGCGTCAACCTTGTAGTCAACGACGGCGGTGTGGTCGGTGAAGTAGTCGCCGAAGCCTGGGTTCGCCAGGACGGCTGCACGCTCCTCAGCAGACTTCGGGGTATCCGAAAGCTGCTGGCTGAATTCGACGCCATGGGCAGTCTGAGTCATGTTTCCTCCACAGTCAGCTACCTGGCAGTGCGAACCGGGCCCCAAAAAAGGGTGTGGTTCAGCGATGGACCAGGGAAGCAGGTAAATAATTCAACACAAGCTTACGCCTGAGAAATGGGCCTAAAGTGCGGCCGCGATGGCATCACCAATAGCAGCGGTGCTGCGCGGCTCACCGGTGCGGCCTTCGACGTCGGCGACTACTGCCGCTTCGATCTTGCGGGCCGCCGTGGTGTAGCCAAGGTGGTCCAGGAGGAGCACTGCGGAGAGGATGGCCGCGGTGGGATCTGCTTTCTGCTGTCCGGCGATGTCCGGGGCTGAGCCGTGGACGGGCTCGAACATGGACGGTGCGGTGCGGTCCATGTTGATGTTGCCCGATGCCGCCAGGCCGATGCCGCCGGTGATTGCAGCGGCGAGGTCGGTGAGGATATCGCCGAAAAGGTTGTCGGTGACGATGACATCAAAGCGTGAAGGGTCGGTCACCATGAAGATGGTGGCGGCATCGATGTGCAGGTAGTCGTGGGTGACCTCGGGGAATTCCCGGGCCACGGCCTCAACAGTGCGCTTCCACAAGTGCCCGGCAAAGACCAGCACATTGTGCTTATGAACGAGCGTGACGTGCTTGCGCGGACGCTCGTTGGCGCGGCGGAAGGCATCGCGGACGACGCGCTCCACGCCATGAGCCGTGTTGAGGGAGACTTCCGTGGCCACTTCGTGGGGAGTGCCGCCGCGCAGGGTGCCGCCGTTGCCCACATAGGGCCCCTCGGTACCTTCGCGCACCACGATGAAATCGATGGTACCGGGGTTGGCCAGGGGGCTGCCGACGGTCCCGTACAAGCGGGACGGGCGCAGGTTTACATAGTGGTCCAGGCTAAAACGAAGCTTGAGCAGCATCTCGCGTTCGATGATGCCGGAAGGGATGCGGGTATCACCCGGGGCTGCGCCCACTGCTCCAAAGAGGATGGCATCACGCGTGCGGAGGTCTTCCAGGACCTCGTCCGGGAGGGTCTCGCCAGTCTCAAGCCAGTGCTGGGCGCCAAGCTTGTAGTTGGTCAGCTCAAGGGTTACGCCTTCGGCGGCGACGGCCTTTTCGAGGACCTTGACGGCTTCGGCGATGACCTCAGGGCCAATGCCGTCGCCTGGGATGACAGCGAGATTGATGGACGTTGCACTCATAGCTCTATCTAGCCAAGCAATCCACATGCTGGTCAAAATCGTCTCACTCTTCGAACACTCACTGTGCTCATAGCCCCGGCGAGAGTCAGACCACGGCATGATGCCCCGTCGGGTGCAACCACATAGAGTCATAGCGTGGATAGAAGGCACGAGATATACGAATGGTTCCGCATCAACCGCTTCAAAGTTGATATGACGGCCACGTGCCTCCTCATCCTCCTCTTTGGTCCTGTCTATCTGGTCGCAGACCGGCCCTGGTTGTTCCTCTTGTCCTGCAGCCTCCTGCTTCCCCTCGCATGGCGACGCACCCGCCCGGCCGTGGCGGCCGGCGTCGTTGTCCTGGTGTGCCTCATCCAGTGGGCGGCAGGCGCTGAACCCGTAGCGGGCCAAATCGCTGTCCCGCTGGTCATTTACGCCACGGCCGCTTATGGCCCAGCGTGGGCGAGTCGGACGGTTCTTTTGACCGGACTGTTGGGTGGGGTCATGCTCACTACCCGGCTCTTTTCAACCACAGCTGAGTCCGGCATCCTGGGCCTCACCATCGGTGCGCTCTACACCGTTCTGATATGGATGCTGGTACTGGTGAGCTGGACGCTGGGCGACCTCACACGCGTACGCCGGCTACAGCTTCAGGCCCTTGAGGATCGCACGCGGAGGCTTGAAGTGGAGCAGATGCAGGAGCGCAAACTGGCCGCCGCCGATGAACGTTCCCACATTGCCAGGGAAATGCACGACATCGTGGCGCACTCGCTGTCGGTCATCATCACCCAAGCGGACGGTGCCCGATACGCTGCCGCCGCGAAACCCGAACTCGCAACCGAGGCCCTGGCAACCATTGCTGCCACGGGCCGGGATTCTCTGGGCGAGATGCGAAGACTGCTGGGCATACTCCGCTCCGACGACGACTCCCCTACCCGCCCTCAACCCCGGCTTTCCGATCTCGACGAACTCCTCCTTGGCTTTCGCGCCGCAACACTGCAGGTAGCCTTCGAAGAGACCGGCGTACCCCGCAGGGCCCTACCAGCCGGCGCGGAACTTACGGCCTATCGCATTATCCAGGAAGCCCTGACCAACGTGATGAAACACGCAGGACCGAAGGCGACGGCGAGTGTCACCCTGACGTGGCTGGCCCGCGGCCTTCAACTGGACATCATCGACGACGGCCGGGGCGCCGCTGCAGATCCGCCCACCGCCGGCGGCGGCAATGGGCTGCGTGGAATGGGTGAGCGCGTCTCCCTCTACGATGGTTCCTTGACCGCGGGCCCTGAACAGGGCGGCGGTTTCCGTGTGTCCGCGTTTATTCCATATTCGGAGGCCTAAGCCATGCCTGAAGTTCCCGCACCCATCCGGGTGGCGCTCGTTGATGACCAGCAATTGGTTCGATCGGGTTTTGGCATGCTCATCAATTCACAGCCGGACCTTGAAGTGGTGGCCGAGGCCGGTAACGGAATTGAGGCGGTCCAAGCCCTGCGAGCCACCGCCGCCGACGTGGTCCTCATGGATGTTCGCATGCCAGGGATGGACGGCATTGAGGCGACCCGGCGCATCCTGGAACAGGCAGGGGCACAGCCCAGCGGTTCGCAGCGTGCAGATGTGAAAATCGTTGTCCTCACCACCTTTGACCTTGACGAGTACGCCCTTGCAGCCATCCAGGCCGGCGCCAGCGGATTCCTCCTGAAGGATGCACCGCCGGAGGAGCTACTCGAGGCCATCCGCACTGTCTATCGCGGGGACGCCGTGATTGCCCCTTCCACCACCCGACGCTTGCTTGACCACGTGGCGCCCCTGCTGAGAACGCAAACACCGGAGCAGAGTGAGCATGCTGCCGCCGTCGAACGCCTTACAGCCCGCGAGCGCGAGGTGTTCCAGCTGATTGCGCAGGGACAATCGAACCCGGAAATCGCGGCGGGGCTGTTCTTATCCGAGGCCACGGTCAAGACCCACGTGGGTCATATCCTGGCGAAGCTTGGCGCACGGGACCGTGTCCAGGTGGTGGTCATCGCCTATGAGACCGGCGTTGTATCCCCGGGTACCTAGCATCTCAGACCACGGTATGAGCCAGCCTCCGCGATAATGGGCCTGCGGCCCGATCCGGCAGGGCTGGCCGGAAACATAGCGTGGAACCATGACAACATTCACGCCTCTCCCCCACCCGCCAGGAACCGATCGACCCGCACGCCCGGAAGACGCCCAGGCTCGTCCCGCTGTGGAGGCCCATGAGCTGACCAAGAGCTACGGCCGCGCTGATACCACCGTCACTGCCTTGAACAACGTCTCAGTGAGCTTCGATGCCGGCAAATTCACTGCGATCATGGGACCGTCCGGATCCGGCAAGTCCACCTTGATGCATTGCCTTGCCGGCTTGGACACGGCCGATTCCGGACGGATTCTGCTGGGCGGCACCGAATTGACGGGGCTCAATGACCGTCAACTCACCGCTCTGCGCCGGGAGCGCATCGGCTTCGTTTTCCAGGCGTTCAACCTGGTGCCCACATTGACCGCCGAGCAGAACATCACACTTCCGCTCGCTTTGGCAGGAACCACCGCCGACGCCGGGTGGCTGGATACGGTTGTCACGACGCTGGGGCTCAAAGACCGTTTGAAGCACCGGCCCCATGAGCTCTCGGGCGGCCAACAGCAGCGCGTGGCTGTAGCCCGGGCATTGCTGACGCGTCCCGACGTCGTATTCGGCGACGAACCCACCGGAAACCTGGACTCACGGGCGGGCGGAGAAGTCCTGGCATTGCTGCGCCGCAGCAGCCAGGAAATGGGGCAAACCATCATCATGGTCACCCACGATCCCGTGGCAGCGAGCTACGCGGACCGCGTGGTGCTGATGAGCGATGGAGGGTTGGTGGGCGAGATCCACGATCCCACTGCCGATTCTGTGTTGGCTGCCCTCGGCAAGCTGGGGGCCTAAGGCATGTTGCGCGTTGCCCTTTCCCAATTGACCACCCACTTCCGGCGTTTCGTGGCTATTGGGCTGGCAGTCATGTTGTCTGTCATGTTCCTCTCGGCCACGCTGATGGTGGGCGCGAGCACCAATGCGTCACTGGGCGCGAGCATCGGCGAGGCATACCGCAACGCCGATGTTGTGGCTACTTCCAAGAACGGGGAGCCGTTCACGCAGGCAGCGGTGGACGCGGCGGTTTCCTCGCCCGCAGTGCAGGACAGCTATGCCGAGCGGTCCACCTACGTAACGTTCGAGGCTGGCGGGGGTGAACAATACGGCCGGCTGCGCAATGCGGCGCCGGCTTCCCTGGAGGGTGCAGTGCTTTCCTCCGGGTCCATGCCATCGAACTCTTCGGAAGCCGTCATTGACGTCAAGACGGCCGATCATCTGGGCCTCACAGTCGGCAGCACCTTGGAGTTGCGGGGTGCAGGACCCGTCAAGACGGCAAAAGTGACCATCTCCGGCCTGACCAAGGCCACCAACGATCCCTTCTCGTCATCGGCCGCCCAGTTGGTGGCTTCTGCGTCAGTAGTGAACGCGGTCCAGGACGCGGGAGCCGGGTACTCCGGGCTACAGTTCGCACTCAAGCCCGGCGAAGACGTCACAGCGGCCAAGGACTACATCGCACACCGCATGGAATCAGCAGGTGCCGTTGAGCCCGTGCTGGAAACGGCACAGGAGAAGGTCACCTCCACAGTGGCCATGCTCAGTGCGGGCCAGGACCAGCTGACCGTTGTGCTGCTCGCCTTCGCGGGAGTGGCCATCCTCGTTTCCACCCTGGTGGTGGCCAATACTTTCTCCGTTCTGGTGGCGCAGCGGACCAGGGAGTTGGCATTGCTCCGGTGCCTGGGCGCCGGGCGGGCACAGATCCGCGGTTCGGTCATGCTGGAGGCCGTCGTGGTTGGGTTCATCTCTTCAGTCTTGGGGGTCCTCGCTGCGACAGGCCTGATGACCGGCTTGATCGCCTGGGCTAAATCCCAGCCTGAGCAAGCGTTCGCGACGTTGGCGGTGCCGCCGTCGGCCATCATTGCCGGCCTGGTGGCCGGAACGCTTCTCACCGTAGTGGCTGCGTTGGTGCCCGCGAAGGCGGCCACCGCCGTCGCGCCACTCGCCGCCCTCCGCCCGGCCGATGACGCCTCCGTCAGCAACCGGCGTGGCAAGATTCGCCTTGCCCTGGGCCTGCTGGCCCTGGTGGGCGGAACAGTCCTGCTGGTGTACGGCAGCATGACTGTTTCCTTGCTGGTGGCGCTGCTTGGTGGTGCTGCGTCGTTTGTGGGGATCCTGTTGTGCTCCACCCTGTTCATTCCCTCCGTGGTGGCCCTGGCGGGACGTCTGGCCGCACCCGCCGGTGTGCCTGGCAAGCTTGCCGCCGTCAATGCGACGCGAAACCCTGCCCGTACCTCCGCTACTGCCGCCGCGCTGCTGATCGGCGTCACCTTGGTTTCCCTCATGATGACCGGAGCGGCTACCTCCAGGCACGCCTTCAACGACACCTTGGCGGAAAACTACCCGGTGGACCTGTCCGCCCAAACCGCAGTGGACGCCAGCGATCCCGCCCAGGCTGTATTTCGGATTAAGGCGCTCGACGGCGTCAGCGCTGCAGTGCTGCTGCAGCCGGTGGGAACGCTGAGTGACAGTGCGACGCCCGACGGCGGCATGACCATCTATGGCCTGTCCGCCGCAGACGCTGCATCCGTGGTGCGTGATAACCACCTGAAGCCGTCCACGGGCATCGTTTATCTGCCTGAGGACTCCCCCGAAGGCCCGGCAAGAATCACGACGGCGACCGGCACCGTTTCGCTCGATGCCAAAGTCCTGCGTACCCGCCACGTGCCTGCCTTCGTGGAAAGTTCCAGCATCCCCGCTGATGCGCTACCGGAAACGCCCGGCATGGTGTGGGTGAAACTGGATGATTCCGTGTCTGCGGACCGGGTTCAGGCCATTCAGAAAGAGATCGCGGCCGCGTTGGGCGTGCATGAGCGCACTGTCAGTGGCGCCGCAATTGAGAGGGTGACCTTCAACAGCATCATCGATGTCCTGTTGCTGGTAGTCACGGGGCTTCTTGGTGTCGCGGTGGTGATCGCCCTGATCGGTGTAGCCAACACGTTGTCGCTCTCGGTCCTGGAGCGGACGCGCGAGAACTCGCTGCTTCGTGCCTTGGGGCTGACCAGGGGCCAACTCCGCGGCATGCTGGCCATCGAGGCCGTGCTCGTCGCCGGTGTGGCCGCGATCATGGGAGCAGCTTTGGGCATCGTCTATGGCTGGCTCGGCGCGCAGGCAAGCCTGGGAGGCGTAGCCACAGTTGTTCC
>NZ_JAPSHI010000040.1:0-21643 GCF_031180005.1 Paenarthrobacter sp.
CAACAGGCATCTCCCCCACCGGCGTCTCGGCCATCAGCGGCACCGGCACCTCGTCCACCACCACCTCCGGCACCACGCAGGCCGTCTCCCTGGACACACTGGCTGCCGACACCCACTACGACGCCGACGACCTCACCTGGGACGCCGCCGCCGAAACAGCCCTCACCCTCGCCGATGGCGCCAGCACGGTCACAGCAGGCTCCTCAGATGCCGTAAAGGTCGACGGCGACACCGTTACCATCACCGCGGCCGGCACCTACCGCCTCAGCGGTTCCCTGTCCGACGGGCACATCGTGGTGGCAGCAGGTGAAGAGGACGTGGTCCGCATCATCCTCGACGGCGCGGACATCACCAGCACCACAGGTTCCCCATTTGTCGTGCAGAGCGCCAATGAAGCCATCGTCTACCTCGAGGACGGGACCTCCAACTCCCTCAGCGATGCCGCCGCATACGCCGACCAGGGAACGGACGCGCCAAATGCCGCGCTGTACTCAATGGCGGACCTGACTATTGCCGGTACCGGTTCCCTGGCTGTGGACGGCAACTACAACGACGGCATTTCGGCCAAGGACGGCCTTGTCTTGGCAGCCGGCAACGTGACCGTGGACGCAGCGGACGATGGCATCGTGGGCAAGGACTACGCAGTCCTGCTCGACGGCGCCTACCAGGTGTCCGCGGCCGGCGACGGTTTCAAATCGGACAACGACGAGGACGAGGGCCGCGGCTGGGTTCTGATCAACGGCGGCACCCTCAACGTCAGCGCCGGCGACGACGGCATCAAGGCCTTCAATACCCTCACCATCGCAGCCGGCACCACCACAGTGCAGGAATCCGAGGAGGGCCTGGAAGCCCAGCACATCACCATGACCGGAGGCACCGCCACCGTCACCGCCAACGATGACGGCGTAAACGCCTCAGGCGGGTCCAGCACCTCCGGCACCTCAGTCCAAGGCGGAATGGGCGGAGGAATGGGCGGCGGTGCAATGGCCGTTGGCGACTACACGGTGGACATCAGCGGCGGCCTCCTGACCATCAACTCCCAAGGCGACGGCCTGGACTCCAACGGCAACGCAAGCATCTCCGGCGGCACCGTCGTGGTCAACGGCCCCACCAACAACGGCAACGGCGCCCTCGACGTCAACGGAGAACTCGCCGTGGCCGGCGGGACCCTGGCGGCGGCAGGAAGCGCTGGCATGGTGGTTACACCGGGCTCATCCTCCACACAGTCAGGTGTGCAGGTCACGCTTGGATCATCAGTCGCGGCGGGAACCGTGGTCCAGATTGCCGACTCCTCCGGCACGGTGGTTGCGGCATTCGTCACCACCAAGGCCACTGCCTCGCTGGTCTTCTCCTCCGCTGCCATCGCCGAAGGACAGGAATACACCATCTACACCGGCGGCACCGCAAACGTGAGCGGGGGCATCGGCGAAGGGTCCCTGGACGGCGCCACACAGCAGGGCACAGTGACCGCCGGGGAGTACACCGCAGCCCAGGGCCCTGGCGGCGGTGGCGGCGGACCGCGCCGCTAAACCTCAGACGCTTTGACACCCTTTAACAGCGCTTCCCAACACTTCACTTGGCCAATCCTGCTGTAGAGGCACCGCCCCAAATATTCCAGCAGGTCACATCCCGGTGGCACTGGCTGGCTAAGCTATTCACAGCCAGGGCACAGGAACACCATAGCCGGACCTATACGAACGATCGGAGAGTTGTCCCATGGCCACTCCACATTCCATGACCAACAATCTCCCTCAGCTGTCGCACCCGGACGGGTCCCCTATCCGTGCCCTGGTCGTCGACGACGAGCCCAGCCTTTCTGAGCTAATGAGCATGGGCTTGCGCATGGCCGGTTGGTCGGTGGCCGTGGCCGCCGACGGCCCGGAGGCCGTGAAGCTTGCCAAAGACTTCCGCCCCGACGTCCTGGTGCTGGACGTGATGCTGCCCGGATTCGACGGCGTTGAGCTGTTGGGCAGGATCCGAACCTTCGCGCCGGAGGTACCTGCGCTCTTCCTTACCGCCAAGGACGCCGTCCAGGACCGGATCGTGGGCCTGGCCGCCGGCGGCGACGACTACGTCACCAAACCGTTCAGCATGGAAGAAGTCCTGCTTCGGCTGCACCGCCTGGTGCAGCGTTCCGGCGTTGCCGCCATGGACACCGCCGAGCTGGTGGTGGGCGACCTTGTCCTCAACGTCGACACCCGGGAGGTTACCCGGGCGGGCCAGGACGTCCAGCTCACGGCCACCCAGTTCGAGCTCCTCCGCTACCTGATGGAAAACCCCAAGCGGGTGATCAGCAAGGCACAAATTCTGGACAGGGTCTGGGACTACGACTTCGGTGGCCAGGCCAACATCGTCGAGCTCTACATCTCCTACCTGCGCAAAAAGATTGACGCTGTCCACCCGCCTATGATCCACACCGTGCGCGGTGCCGGCTACGTCATCAAGCCCGCAGAGTAGCCGCCATGGCTTCCCCCAAAGCTCCGCACCCCCACCGCAGGAGCTGGCTCAAACCCAACACCTGGCACCTCCGGACCCGGCTGATCCTCCTGGCCATGGCCTTGCTGATCGCCATCTGCGGTGCCGTGGGAGTAGCCAGCTACGCATCCATGGACGCCTTCCTCACACGGCAGCTCGATGAACAGCTAAGCCAGGCCGCCGACCGATCCAACGATCCCGGCCGTCCCCCGATGGGTGGCTTAAACGGACGCGACCCGCTGGACGCGCGCGGGCAGAGTGTGGGCACCCTGAATGCTCGCATTGTGGACGGCCAGGTGAACAGCGCCGGCTTCCTCGCATCCGACACAACACGGTCCCCGCTATCCACCGAAGACAAGGAGACCCTGCTGGCCCTGGCGGCCAACGCACAGCCGGTGGACCGCACACTCTCCAACGGCAACTACCGGCTGGTGGCGGTCACAACGAATTTCGGCGACGTCCTGGTTACCGGGCTCCCTCTCGCGGCCAAGGAAAGCACACTCACATCCTTGGTGTGGACCTTCGTGTTCGTCTCCCTAGGCGGCCTGCTGCTGGTAGGCCTGGTGGGAACGGTCCTGATCCGGCGCACTATGAAGCCGCTGGAGCAGCTCTCCGAGGTGGCCACCCGGGTGTCACAGCTGCCGCTCGACGCCGGCGAGGTGGCGCTGGCGGTGCGCGTGCCGCCGTCGAACTCCAACCCGGGAACGGAAGTGGGCAGCGTTGGCCACGCGCTGAACCTCATGCTGGACAACGTAGCCAGCGCGCTGCAAGCACGGCAGAAGAGCGAGACCAAGGTGCGGCAGTTCGTGGCGGACGCATCGCACGAGCTGCGGACCCCGCTGACCGCCATCCGCGGCTACACCGAGCTAATGCGCATGACGGAGAACTTCACTTCGGACGGCGAGAAGTCCCTGACCAGGGTGCAAAGCCAGTCCGAACGGATGACCGCGCTGGTGGAAGACCTGCTGCTGCTTGCCCGCCTGGACGAAGGGCAGCCGCTGAAACTCAGTCAAGTGGACCTCACGCAACTCGTGGTGGAGAGCGTCAGCGACGAGAAAGTCATGGCCCCTAGACACAACTGGCGCCTTGAGCTGCCCGATGAGCCGGTGGTGGTCAACGGCGATGCCTCGCAGCTGCGCCAAGTGCTGATGAACCTGCTCTCCAACGCCCGCAAGCACACACCGCCGGGCACCACAGTAGTAACCGGGGTCGGCACTTTACCCGAGGGTGCGGCGACGGTGACGGTGACGGACGACGGCGGCGGCATTCCTGCCGAGTTCGTGGATCATGTCTTTTCCCGTTTTGCCCGCGCAGACGCGGCCCGAAAGGGCTCGGGAGACCAGGCGGGGTCCTCCGCGGCAGAGGGCACCAGCGGCCTGGGCCTGTCCATCGTCCAATCCATTGTTGAAGCCCACGGCGGACGAGTAACAGTAACGTCACAAGCGGGACGAACAGAGTTCGCCTTGCAGCTGCCTCTCCCGCGCATTGAGCAGGGCGTCTTGCCGCGGACGTGATTCCCGCCAGCTTCAAGTGCGGGATGCCGGGCAGGAGGAGGGGTCTCAATGTTTTGGCTTGGCCTTGGCAATGCTCAATGGGAATGGGTCACATGTAGTGGCAAGGAACTGTCAAGTAGGGCGCCCAGAGTTTGCCGTCCCTAGCTGTGTGGTGTTTCCGTGAGGTGGTGTGTGGGGATCCTGTCTCGGTCGTATGTAATTTCCTTGTAGCCGTGCGGCTCGGGCTTGCCCTCACTGTTCAGGTTTACGAATACGATCTCTTCGATGGTGAGGATGCTTCGCCGGGTGATCATGTTTCGGACTTCAGCTCGCATGGTCAGCGAAGTTCGGCCAAACTTAGTTGCCATTAAACCCATTTCGATTAGATCCCCCTGAACAGCTGAGCTGACGAAGTTGATTTCCGAAATGTACTTTGTCACCGCCCTGCCATTGCCCAGTTGGAGGATGGCATAGATTGCTGCTTCCTCGTCTATCCATTTGAGGAGACTGCCACCGAACAATGTGCCGTTGGCGTTTAGATCTTCTGGCCGCACCCACTTTCGTGTGCGGAAGGTTATATCGGTGGATGTCATGGTGAGACCTTACTGCTGCAGCGGAGTTGACTGGTGTTTATGTCCCCCATTGGGAAATCCTATGGCGTAGCAGTGGCACCGTTCACAAGATGGGCTGTTGCTTTACGCGCGAGCGAGGCTGTTGTGAGTACAAGTGGACCAGGCACTTTCCGCAATCAAGAGGACCTGAATGATGGCCGCGTTGTCCTAGGCTCCCGATGCCGCCATGCACAGATAACTTGGCAGGATTTCGTCCTGTACGGCATGAAGCCCACAGGAGGGCCGTGGCCCCGGGAGGGGGGCTTGGAGTCTTGGTTGGTGAGTTGTTCAAGGCTTGACCGAGGAGAATAAAGGCCTGCTCGATGTCTACCCTGCGTGCGAAGGTTAATTGCTGCATAACAAGCCCGTCTGTGGCCGCGAACAAGACGCACGCGAGCAGATTCGGCTGTGCGAATCCGCGTTGTTCAAAGCCTTTACTGATGACCTGCATGTAGTGGGTGTAGAGCCGTTCGACGGTGGCGCGCATCTGAGGCTGATGCCGGGCTGACAGGAGCATCTCGTATTGAAAGAACTGGAGTTGGGGTTTGGTGGCTATCTGGCGAACGAAATCCACGGCGAACTGTTCCCCATACGCGGCTTCGGATCCTAGGTCCGACATTTCCAAGGTCTGCTGGGTGGCCCATTCCATCGCGGCTTCTAAGAATGCTTCGCGGGTGCCGATGTGGTTGGTGTTCCTGTCCCTGCAGGGCGTCATAGTTCTGCTGCAGCTTTGGTGGCCGGCTTCCTCGCAGATCTCCCCAACGCCGGACAATAGGCCTTCTCAGCCTGGTAATTGGAGTTAGATCGCTGCTGTATGTGGCAGCCAGGGCTTGGATGGCCATGCGCCACGCGTCGATGGCCGGGCGTTAGGAGTCGCCTTCATGGGTTTCTCACCCGTTGCAATGAGCGGGTCGGGCTTCTCTGGAATTGGCAGAATCAATGGGCAAAAGTGCCTATTGGTGGTCTCCGACTGCCCCTGTTGACTGGTGGGAACTCGTACTAAAGGAAGAGGGACCATGGTTACAGGCGCTTTGTGGGACGAGAAATACATGTGGTGGGATACGCGCTCAGCGGGAGCCTTTATTCCAGCTGGCGGGTGGGTTGAGCCAGACGAACACGTTGAGAACCCCAGGACCAAGCGACGGTTGAAGAACCTTTTGGATGCTTCGGGCTTGTCCAAGGAGCTTAAGTGGCAGGACGCGAGGCCGGCCACAGTAGAGGAAGTCTGCCGCGTGCACGATCGTGCTTACGTGGAACGCATGAAGGAGTTGTCAGACTCCGGCGGCGGTGACGCGGGTGAGCTGGTTCCGTTCGGTCCGGGTGGCTACGACATCGCCATGCTTGCCGCCGGCGGTGCGATTGTGGCTGCCGAAGCGGTGCAGAACCGCACCGTCCAGAATGCCTACGCGCTTATTCGCCCGCCGGGCCATCATGCCGAACGTGACCGCGGTCGCGGGTTTTGCATGTTTGGCAACGTGGCTATCGCCGTCCGTCACCTACAGGAGGCTTGCGGAGTAGGACGTATTGCAGTTGTCGACTGGGATGTTCACCATGGCAACGGCACACAGCAGGCCTTTTATGACAGTCCGGACGTGCTGACCGTGTCCCTGCATCAGGATCGCTACTACCCTCACGAGTCAGGCACTGCCGAAGAAATCGGCGAGGGCGCCGGAATGGGGGCCAACCTCAACATTCCTTTGCCCCCTGGCACCGGCCCCGGAGGATACCTCCACGCCTTCGAGTCCCTTGTCGTGCCCGCTCTGCTTCGCTTTCAGCCGGAATTCATCATCGTTGCCTCCGGTTTCGATAGCAGCGCCCTTGATCCGCTTGGCCGCCAGATGCTGCACTCGGAGGCATATCGTGAGATGACCCGGATGATGGCCTCGGTGGCTGCCGAAACGGCTGAGGGGCGCCTGCTCATTGTTCATGAGGGCGGCTATTCAGCAGCTTACGTGCCCTTCTGTGGTCTGGCGGTCATGGAAGAACTCAGCGGGATCCGCACCGAGGTCGAAGACCCCTTCCTTGACTTCCTGTCCGAAATCGGGGGCATGGACCTTCAGCCGCACCAAAAGGACGCGGTGGCGGCATTGTTGCCACTGCTGGAGAAAGTCCCCGGCGCCTAACGCTGCCTTAAGGGATTCTGTGGGATGGGAGGGGCTGAGCGAGTACGCGCAGCCCCTCCTCCACTGCCCGGGCCGCAGCAGCTGCCCGGCTTGGGGTTCCGAGTTTAGACATGAGGTGCTCGATGTGGTGGGCCGTGGTCCGCTCGCTGATTCCCAGGCGTCGCGCGATCAGCGTGTTTGAAAGCCCTTGCGCGAGCAGGGTGAGCACCACCAGTTCGCGCGCCGTCAGTTGGTGAGGTGCATCTGCCGGCCGGCCCCAGACGAGGCAGCCACCACGGACGGCAGTTAGTCGGATCCTGTACCACTGGCCGCGTTCACACCAGAGCCATGCGGTAGTAGCGCCCCTGCTGGCGGTCCGTTCTATTAGCTTCGCCGATTCTGGCCCCGGGGCAATCGGCAGCAGTGGTAGCCCCGGGACCGGGCTAACCTGATGTCCCACTACAAGGCCGGCGAGGTCGCCCTCTCCCATCGCGTTTACGAGGGTGCGCCAGGTCCGGGTTAGGTCGATCGAGTTGGCGATTGATGGAGCGGCCCACTGCATTGCTTCCATTACGCCGGACGGCAAGGAGCCGTCATTCGCAGTGCTCAGATGCAGATTTCCGGTGTATCGCCCGTCGCGGGTAACTAAGCGGGCGGTTGCTCCTCCGGAGAACCCTGCAGGGCGAAACACTTCAAGTACTGAGGGGGATTCCGTGTAGTTGGCAACGTCGCCCCATGACAGGGCATGACGGCTCGCATCGCTGACCAGCCTCTGGTAGCCGGCGTCCTCGACCAGAAAACCTGGCCCTGAGAGGTGTGCTGTGACCGTTTCGGGATATCCGAAAGCCACCAGCGAGTTCACCTCACCTGAAACCGGGTGCCATTCATCAATGGCGGCAGCAGCGATCGGGGCAATGGCGCACAGTTCTTCAACGACGGCAGCTGCTGCTTCCCTACCGCCTCCGCTACTGGAAGCAGCTGCTGCGAAAGCCGATATTAGTCCGGGAACTGAGACATTTGTCGTGACCATTAGTGCACTCCTGCACCCCTCGTTGTTGTCCGAGTGTCCGGGTACCGTCGCATGTCAGTTCGCCTCGACACCAACTCCTGCCATGACGACCGTGCGGGCGAGACGGAGCCAGGTTTCTACTACGGTGTCGGGGTTCAGGGAGACGGAGTCAATACCCTCGGCCACCAGCCACTCTGCGAAGTCTGCGTGGTCGCTGGGGCCCTGGCCGCAGATGCCCACGTATTTTCCGCGCGCCTTGCATGCCTTGATGGCCATGCTCAGGAGCATCTTTACGGCAGGGTCGCGTTCATCGAATCCGGCAGCGACAGTGGCGGAATCCCTGTCCAGACCCAGGGTCAGCTGGGTCATGTCGTTGGAGCCGATGGAGAATCCGTCAAAGTATTCCAGGAAGTCCCCCGCCAGCAGCGCGTTGGAGGGGATCTCGCACATCATGATCACTTCCAGGCCGTTCTGCCCACGGACAAGTCCGTTCTCCGCCAGCAACTCGATGACGCCGCGGGCCTCATCGAGGGTCCGCACGAACGGGATCATCAACTTGACGTTTGTCAGCCCCATCTCATTCCGGACGAAGGACAGGGCCTCGCACTCGAGGTCGAAGCAGTCCCGGAATGATGGGTCCAGGTAGCGTGAGGCACCGCGGAATCCGAGCATCGGGTTTTCCTCGTGGGGCTCGTACGCAGGCCCGCCAATGAGGTTGGCGTATTCGTTGGACTTGAAGTCGGACATCCGGACAATGACCGGTTCCGGCGCGAACGCCGCCGCGATGGTGGACACTCCTTCGGCCAGCCGCTTGATGTAGTAGTCGCGCGGGTTCTCGTAAGCGGCAATCCGTTCCCGGATTTCTGCGGCGACGTCCTCCGTCTGGCTGTCCAGGTTCAGGAGGGCCTTGGGGTGGATGCCGATTTGGCGGTTGATGATGAACTCCAGCCGAGCCAGGCCCACCCCGTGGTTGGGCAGCTGGGCGAAGGTGAACGCCTGTTCCGGGGTGCCGACATTCATCATGACCTTGACCGGGGCCTCAGGCAGGTGAGTGATTTTGGTTTCCTCGACGCTGAAGTCCAGGAGCCCGTCGTAGATAAGTCCGGTCTCGCCGTCCGCGCAGGAGACAGTGACTTCCAGGCCGTCGGAGAGGGCGTCGGTGGCGTTTCCGGTGCCGACGACGGCGGGAATTCCCAGTTCGCGGGCAATGATGGCTGCGTGGCAGGTGCGTCCGCCGCGGTTGGTGACGATGGCGGAGGCGCGCTTCATGATGGGTTCCCAGTCCGGGTCAGTCATGTCTGCGACGAGGACGTCACCGGTTTTGAAGGCGGCCATTTGGTCAATGGCGGTGAGGATGCGGACCTTGCCGGCGCCGATGCGTTGTCCGATGGCGCGGCCCTCGGCCAGCACCTGGCTGGTTCCGTTGAGGCGGAAACGGCTCAGGCTCCCCGAGGTGCGACGGGACTGCACTGTTTCAGGGCGTGCCTGCAGGATGTACAGGCGGCCATCGATTCCGTCCTTGCCCCATTCGATGTCCATCGGGCGGCCGTAGTGGTTCTCGATGGCGATGGCGTGCCGGGCGAGCTGCTCGACGTCCTCATCAGTGAGGCTGAAGCGGTTCCGCAGCGAAGCCTCAACTGGAACAAAGTCAATGGTGTGGCCCACTTCGCGGTTGCTCGTGTAGGTCATCTGAAGGGCCTTCTCGCCCAGTCCGCGCTTCAGTATCGCGGGCCGGCCGGCCTGAAGTGCAGGTTTATAGACGTAAAACTCGTCCGGGTTCACGGCGCCCTGGACGACAGCTTCGCCCAGGCCGTAGGAGGAGGTGACGAACACTGCGTCCTGGAACCCGCACTCGGTGTCCATGGTGAACATGACGCCGGAGGCGCCGACGTCGGAGCGGACCATGCGCTGAACCCCGGCTGACAGCGCGACCTCAGCATGTTCGAAGTTGTGGTGCACGCGGTAGGCGATGGCCCGGTCGTTATAAAGGGATGCGAACACATCCTTGATGGCGAGCAGGATGTTCTCGATGCCGCGCACATTCAGGAAGGTCTCCTGCTGGCCGGCGAAGGATGCGTCGGGAAGGTCTTCTGCGGTCGCGCTGGAACGGACGGCCCAGGAAAGGTCTTCGGAGTCGTCGTGTTTGTCCACCAGCTGCTGGTAAAAGTCGCGGACCTGTGCCTCAAAGTCCGGCAGGAAGGGCGTCTGGCGAATGAGGGTCCGGATCTCCTGGCCAGCTGAGGCGAGGGCGGTGACGTCATCAGTGTCCAGACCCACGAGCCGGTCGACAATCTTTTGGTCCAAACCGGAATCCGCCAGGAAGCTGCGGTAGGCATCCGCTGTCGTTGCGAAGCCGTCCGGCACGAGGACCCCGGCTGACGTGAGATTTTGAACCATTTCGCCGAGGGACGCGTTCTTTCCGCCCACCCGGTCCAGGTCCTTCAGTCCAAGCTCGGAGAACCACAGTACGTTTTCTGTCATTGTTACTGCTCCTTTGCAGAAGATGCATGGGGGCCCAACTAGCAACGATCGCTGGTCTGGGCGGGAAATCCTGTTTCACAGTTACAGGTCTTCGCCGCTCTTTCCACACGATGTACGCCACAAAGGGCCGTGAGGTCGTCTTTCAGTGCTTAATGTTCATCCGTTGCAGGATGGTCGCTGCCATTTCCTCCACGGAGACGGTTGCCGAATTCAGGTACGGGATCCTGTGAGACACGTACAACTGTTCGGCGCTGCGGAGTTCGAAGCCGCACTGTCGCAACGAGGCGTACGGTGAGCCGCTGCGCCGTTCGGTGCGGATCTGGCTCAGGCGCAGGGGGTTGGATGAGAGCCCGAAACATTTCGAAACGAACGGTCGGAGGGGCTTGGGAAGCCCTTCCCGCTCAAAGTCTTCATCTACCAGCGGGAAGTTCGCCGCAAAGATGCCGTGTTGCAGCGCCAAGTACATGGTGGTGGGTGTTTTGCCGCACCGGGAAGGAGCCACCAGAATCACTTGCGCTTTTTCAAGTGCACGCAGGCTCTGGCCGTCATCGTGTTCCATGGCGTATTCGACGGCGGCCATCCTGGATTGGTAACGTGCTGCATTCCCCAGCCCGTGCGCCCGTCCCGGTTCCCCGCTGGCGGGGATACCCATTGCCTGCTCCAACTGCCCTACATGCATCCCGATGAGGTCCACGACGATTCCCTTGCATGTCGCCAGGATATGCCGAATGTCGTTGTTGACCGCGGTGGAGAAGACGATCGGCTGCGGGCCACTGGCGGCGACGCCGTCGATGGACTTCACTACGGATCTGGCCTGGTCGGCTGTGGTGATGAAGGGAACCGTGATGCGGTCAAAATGGTTCGCGGGGAACTGCGTCAGCAAGGTGTTTCCGAGCGTTTCCGCCGTAATGCCCGTACTGTCCGAAAGGAAGTAGACGGGGCGACGATCGTCCTTGGTTATTAAGGAATTCTCCACCAAATGTTGTCTGGCCACCTCAGCGACCTTACTGCCGGCTCCCGCATGCTGCCTATGTGTCACTTCACCAATGCCTCCGCCTGGCGGGCCGATGGACATGAACTCTGTACAATATCCGCTGCGCTGATCCTGTAGTTGAGGCCCGGGTGGTCGTTGGTGACCCACACTTCAAATGCTTCGCACCGTTCGTAGAGCCTTCTACATCCAGTGTCTTCCTGAAGCCACACTATGGCTCCATCGTTCGTTACGCCATCGATAATGCCGCGCGCCAGCGTTCGTCCGTCTTTGACGATTTCCGCTGTGGCACCGTCCACAGAAGTCCAGTCGCCAACCTGCCGGCTGCTGTTGATTCTTTCGTGCAAAATCTTCCTTTCGACTCCGGAAGGGCTTAGGTGCGGTTGCGGCCAGGCTTGGTGGCACTGAGCAAAGACGTAGCCTCCCCGCTGGGAGGCTACGTCTTTAGGAAATGGGTTCAACCCCTGCTGCCTGCAACGTCTCTGGCTCCCCCTTGCCAGGTCCGTGGTGTTGGCGCGGGAATCATCCTGCCAAAGCAGGCCGAGTTCCGTTGTACGGGAACGGTGCTTAAGCGCGCCCCAGGTTGGGACTAATGCTGCAGCAGTTTCCCTCTATCAGGAAACAAACTCCTTCAAAACCTCATCGTCACTCTTCTTGCGCTCCAAGATGAGGCCATAGATCAGCGCTATCAGGAATGTGCCGAAGGGCAGTGTGACCAGGGCCCACCCTGTGGCGTTCATTTCCCATGCCGGGCTGTCCGCCCCCGCGGTTCCGCTGATCAGGCCGAAACGTGCCAGCAGGAGGTACTCGGCGACGATAATCGACACCAGGCCCAGCAGGGGCGCAATCAGTGTGTTCCAAAGGCGGGTGTCTGCCCGGGTTTGCCGGAAGAAGCGGATGACTGCGACGCAGACAAGTCCCTGGATGAAGGTCAGCCCGAGAATGGCGGTGATTGAGAACCAGTAGAAGAGGGTTACGACCGGGTCCAGGCCTGCCAGGGCAAAGGCCACGATGGTCACCACGCCGATGAGTGTCTGAAGCACGGATGCGCGGACGGGTGTCTTGTAGCGGCCGGTAACGGCGAGGCCGGAAGGCAGCAGCCCGGAGCGGCCCATGGAGTAAAAGTAGCGTGCAGCGGAATTGTGGAACGCAAGAACGCCGGCGAACATGCTGGTGATGAGCAGCCAGCTCATGACTTCCGGCAGCCAGGGTCCTACGTATTGGGCTGACACCGAGAAGAGCAGTTGGGCGGGATCAGCCAGGGGGGTCCCTTCGAGGGCTGTTACCTCAAGTGTCTTGTTGACGATATTTGAGGAGCCGGCTCCGGAGATGATGGCGAAAGACGTCAGGGCAAAGACCATGGTGATGATGATGACGGCGGCGTACGTTGCCCTAGGGACGGTCCGTTTGGGGTCGCGGGATTCCTCGCCGTAGATGGCGGTGGCTTCGAAGCCGATGAATGCCGCGAAAGCGAAGGCAAAGGCAATGCCGGGTGCGCCCTGGAAGATGTTGACGGGGTTGAATGATGCGGCGAAGTCCAGTCCGTCCGGTCCCCCGCCTTGGAGGATGACCGCAACGCCGGTGAGGATCATCGACGCCAGCTCCAGTGTGAGCAGGACCCCGAGGACTTTGGCGCCAAGGTCAACGTTGAGGATGCCGAAGACCTGCACGATGCCGATGCACAGGAGGCACCAGACCCACCAGGGCAGATCCAGCCCGAGCGATGCCATCTTTTGGGAGACGGTCGCCCCGAGGAATCCGTAAATGGCTGTCTGGACCAGGCAGTAGGACAAAACAGAGACAAAAGCTGAGGCCACGCCCCAGGGCGCGCCCAGGCCGCGGCCGACGTAGGCAAAGAAAGCCCCGGCATGTGTTACGTGGTGGCTCATGGTCGCGTAGCCGACGGCGAAGAACAGCAGCATGATGCCTGCGATGAGGAACGCTCCGGGGGCGGCGGCTCCGTTGCCGAGGACGATGGTGCTTGGGACGAGGCCGGTCATGCCGGCGATAGGGGCGGCGGCGGCCACCACGAAGAAAACGATCCCGGGAACTCCCATCGAGTTCCGGTGCAACTGGTTTTTTTGTCCCTCCTCTGCTGGTCTCGGGGAAACCTTCAGAGCTTCTTCTGATGAAGACATAGCTAGTCCACTTCCTTGTGTCTTGTAGCGGTGATTTCGGATGTATTGGATGAGGCCGGTGGGCCTAGTCCATGACCAGAACGGCGCGGCCTTTGATGCTGCCGGCGCGAAGGAGGTCGTGTGCGTGTTGGGCTTTTTCGAACGGGATGGGCTCGACGGAGTGTTGCAGTGGATGGTTTTGGGCGAATTCCAGAAGTTCCTTGAGTTCATCCAGGCTTCCCCAGATGCTTGTGGTGAGAACGGCTTCGCTGGGCACAGCTCCTACGCCGAATTGGATGCGCCCGCCCCAGAGGCCGACGACGACAATGATGCCCTGCCGGTTGATGCTTGATGCCGCCGCGGCCATTGTCGCGTCAGCTCCAACGAAGTCGATAACTGCGTCATATTTACCGGTGAGCTCGTCCGCGCCGCAGGCGACGTCGGCGCCCAGGTTGCTGGCGGCGGTCAGTTTCTCGGCCGAGGTGTCGACAACGGTGAGCTCAGCATTCGTCAAGGTTTGGAGGAACTGGATGGCGAACTGGCCCAGGCCGCCTGCCCCGATGACAATCGCCCTTGAGTTCATGCCCTGCAGGTGGGGCAGTACGCGCTTGACCGCGCGGAAGGCTGTCAGGCCACCGCAGGCCAGCGGGGCTGTGGACACCGGATCCAGGTCCCCGATGGGAACGAGGTAGTCCCGCTTCGGGACACGCATGTACTCGCTGTAGCCGCCGTCGGAGACGATGCCTGCTTCGCGGCCGTTAGGGCAAATCATTTCCAGGCCGGAAGAACACTGGCGGCACTCCGCCTGGCCGCACCCCCAAGGGGCGTAGAGCAGAACGCGCCCCAGTTCGTGGTGTTCGCCCACCACCTCGTGTCCCAGAACCACTGGGTAGGGCCCGCCGAAATCACCGTCCGCTACATGGAGGTCGGAGTGGCAGACGCCGCAGGCCAAAACCCGTATCACTTCCTCTCCGGGGACAGTAGGTGCGGGTATCTCCCGCTCCACGAGTTCGAGCGGAGCGTGCGGCTTGCTGACGACTATTGATTTCACAAGTTTTTCCGTTCATATTTGGTATACGGGATACGCTAACTGGTGATTTACATTACAGTTAGTTCCAGTCCACTGGCTAGTAGGAGACCGAGGAAATCATGAGCCCCACCGTTTTGACACCGCCGTCAAGCCTGGAGGACTGCGCGAGGATCGCGCAGGAGCACGGCGTGCACACCGTTGAATGCGTCTTCACCGATACGTGGGGGATGCCGCGCGGAAAGATGCTGCCGATGGAGCAGTTCCTGACTGGGTCAGGTTTTTCCATCGCGAACGTAGCCTTCTCCTGGGACATGCGCAGCGACATCCACCCCACGCCGTGGTCGCCGGAGGACAGTGAATATCCGGACATGCACGCCGTTCCTGACCTTTCCACATTCCGCATCGCAGGCTGGACGACCGGCATGGCGACGGTCATGTGCGACATGCGCGACCCCAAAACCCACGAGCGCATCCCGATGGACGGCCGGGGGATGGTAAAAGACACGCTCAAGGAATTTGAGTCGCTCGGTTACCGCGTGGACATGGCCACTGAGCTGGAATTCCATCTCTTCACCAGCGACTGGAAGCCCATCTCCGACAAGTCGTACTGCTACTCCCTGGACCGCGCAAACGAACTGGAACCGGTCATCGGCGCCATCCGTGCCGCGCTCACTGCCTCCGGGATCACCGTTGAGGCCAGCAACGTCGAATACGGCCAGTCCCAGGTGGAGATCAACCTGAAATACGGCGACGCCCTCACCATGCTGGATAACACAATCCTCTTCCGTCACATCGTTCGCCTGGTGGCACGGCAGCACGGGATGAACGCCACATTCATGGCCAAGCCCATCAATGGCGGCGCCGGAAGCGGACTCCACGTCCACCAGAGTCTCTGGAACAGCGACGGAGTGAACGTCTTCTCAACGAAGGACACCACGGACCCGGTGCACTCGGACGTCATGCGCCGCTACCTCAGCGGGCTTGTCACGCACCAGCTGGACCTGCAGGCGATCGCACTTCCCACGGTCAACGACTACAAGCGCATTGTGGACTACTCCTTCTCCCCCACCCAGGTGTGCTGGGGCCTGGACAACCGCTTGGTGGGCGTCCGCTGCGTCACAGACGCCGGACCGGGAACGCGCCTTGAGGTGCGCTGGGCGGCCGCTGACGCAAACCCATACCTGGTAGCCCAGGGCTACCTCCAGGCCGGCCTGGATGGCCTGAAGAATGACCTGCCGCTGCAACCTATGTCCACGGGTGATCCGCATAAGGACCCCAGCCTCCGCAGGGTAGCTCCCACCTTGTCTGATGCGGTAAGCACCTTCGCCGGCAGTCCGTTCGCCAAGGCCGCATTCGGTGAGATCTTCGTCGACACGTACACGGCGATGCAAAGGGTTGAGCTGGCTGCGTTCGCTGCCCACGTCACCGACTGGGAGTTCAACCGCTACCACGACGTCCTCTAATGGCAGAAACCGATTCCAGGGCAAAGACCGTCCTGCTCATCACGCACGAACAAACGTCCTGCACCGACACCGGCATCGTTGGCCAAGCCCTGCTGGACGCCGGCCACATCATCAAAACCCACGAAGTCTTCTCCACCGGGCCCGACGGCACCCGGACAATCAACGCCAACTTTCCCCACCCCGCGGAATTTGATGCAGTCATCGCCTTCGGCTCCTTTGGCCACATCTACGAGATCACCGATGACTGGCTCACCCGGGAAATCCAGTACATCGCAATGCTGCACCAGCACGGCACCCCGTATCTGGGCATTTGCTTCGGCGCCCAGCTGCTGGCCGAAAGCGTAGGCGGCCGTACTGTCCGCGCCGACAGGATGGAGGCGGGCCTGGTCACCTTCGAACCCGACCACACCTGTCCGATCCCGTCCGGGCCGTGGTTCTCCTGGCACAGCGACAAAGTCGAACTCCCCGAACACGTTGAGGTACTGGCCACCACCGACGTCGCCCCGCAGGTCTTCCGCACCGGCAGGTCCATCGGGGTGCAGTTCCACCCCGAGGCCGATGGGGAACTCATGGAGGAATGGATCAGAATCGGCGGCCACGAGTTGGAGGGCGTCCTCTCCATCGAAGACTTCCGACGCCAATGGGCCGCGCACGAGCCCGCCGCAGAACGCAACACCAAGGAGCTGCTGGATTGGTTCCTGAACTCACCGTAACTCCTGGTCCCGGATGCCCGCTTTCATGGCTGACGGACCGAACAGACAGCTATTAGCAGGTGCGCCAAGCATCCAGATTTTGAATGGACGGGAAAGTGCAGACACCACGTCGCAGACCCCTCATCGCCGTACCCGGTAGATTCTCCGACAGCGCCTCCGCGCTGAGATACAAGGCACTGGTCAACGCCCATGCACTCATTAAGGGCGTGTACGACGCCGGCGGCGAGCCGGTCACCATACTCCCGGTCGCGGAACCGGGAACGCCCGAGGACACACTCTATGAAGAAGTCGCGCAGCGGCTGGCTTTCGCGGACGCTGTACTGCTCCCTGGGGGTGCCGACATGTCCGCCTGGCGCTACGGCCAGGAAACCCACGCCGAATCCGACGCCGGGGATGACCTGCAGGACGCATTTGATCTCGCCGTTGCCCGGTACGTCGTGGAAAACAAGGTTCCTACTCTCGCCGTCTGCCGAGGCATGCAGGTTTTGAACGTCTCCCTGGGCGGCGATCTGGAACAACACCTTCCCACCCCCCACATGAACCAGATCCACACCATCACCCTGGACGCAACCAGCTCCCTGACGTCATCCATCGCCCGGAACCCCCAGGTTTCCTGCTACCACCATCAGGCGGTAAGGAATCTAGGCAAGGGGCTGGTAGCCACCGCCTGGGCTGAAGACGGCACAGTTGAAGCACTCGAACTACAGGACGCAGGATTCTGGATTCACGCAGTGCAGTGGCACCCCGAGGACACGGTCGCCTCCGACCTCGCCCAACAGGCGCTCCTCAAGGAATTCATCACAAACATCCCCGTGGATTAGTCCCGGGATCAAAACCTAACATCACAAAAGGTTGCCGAGCGGGACGACCACCACTAGAAGTCCGTATACGGTATACGCTAAATGGGCGGCCGTGGTCGGACTGGCCAGCATTACCCAAGGAGACGAATTATGAGCCAAACCCACGTGCACACCCACGACGCTCTTTCCGACCTCGCTTTCGAGGACGGAGTGCCCTACGAGTACTTTGACCAGGCCAGGCAGGAGGACCCGGTCCGCTGGGTCGAGGAAGAAGACGGCCCGGGCTACTGGTCCGTCACCCGCTATGCCGACGTCGTTGCCGTGACGCGCAATTTCCAGCAGTTCTCGTCCGAGACCGGTGGAACCACCCGCGAGGACATCGAACACGAGGACCTGCTGGCGCGCCAGACCCTGATCGACACGGATCCGCCGCTGCACACAGCGATGAGGCGCGTCCTTTCCGCCCGTTTCACTCCCGGCACCGTTCACAAGGAATGGGTCGGCTTCGTCGAGGAGCTGGTGGAGAAGACGCTGGACCAGGCATTCACCCGGCCCAGCTTCGACTGGGTCGCCGACGTCGCCGCAGTCATCCCCATGATCGTGCTTGGTGAACTGCTCGGGGTCCCGACCGAGGACCGTGCCTACCTCAAGGCACTTGGCGACGAAATGATTGCCGGAGCGGACCCTGATCATGCTCCCCGCACCGCCGACTCCCCCGAGAACGTCAAGGAAAACAGCGGCTACCCGTTCTCCAGCCCGGCAGGAAGGGACATCTGGAAGTACGCCGATGCCCTGCGCGACCGCAGGGACGGGAACCTGGGTCATGATGTGTTTTCGCTGCTCATGACCGGGAACATCAACGGACGCAAGCTCACCACCCGCGAGCTGGATAACTTCTTCTCCCTCCTGGTGGTGGCCGGCAACGAGACCACCCGCATGGCCCTGTCCCATGGTCTCCTTGCCTTCGCCCAGAACCCGGACCAGTTCCGCCGCCTCAAGGAAGACCCTTCCCTGCTGAACACTGCAGTGGAGGAAGTGCTCCGGTGGGCCACACCCATCCACCACTTCCGCAGGACCGCGCTGGTTGACACCAAGATCGGCGAAACACCGATCAAGGCCGGAGACAAGGTCCTCATCTGGTACGCGTCCGCGAACCGGGACGAAACCGTCTTCGACGCACCCTACACCTTCGACATCGGGCGCAAGCCGAACCCGCACGTGGCCTTTGGCGGCGGCGGCCCCCACATCTGCCTGGGCAACAGCCTGGCCCGCCTGGAGCTACAGATTGTCTTCCGCGAGCTGGCCAAGCGGGTTGAAACCATTGAAATTGACGGCCCCGTGCACCGGCTTCGCTCCAACCTCACGCACGGCATCAAGGAACTGCCGGTCCGTCTGACGTACGCCGCCTGATTCCACTCCACTTACATGCCAGACAAGGGAAAGCCATGACATACGACGCAGTGATTTCGGAAACCTCGCACGAGATTTCGCTTGCCACGCAAGCCTTCATCGAACGGACCCAGGGACTTCGAATCGGCACTGACGCCGACCGGGAAGCCACATCGGGGGCTACGTTCCAGTCCATCAACCCCGCGACCGAGAAGGTTCTGGGTTCCATCGCTTCCGGCTCAGCGGAGGACGTGGACTCCGCCGTTGCCGCAGCCAGCGCTGCCCTGTCCTCCAGTGGCTGGGGTACGGCGAGCCCTGCCACCCGCGCCCAGTACCTGTTCGATCTGGCCGACGCGGTCGAGGCCAACCGTGAGCAGCTTGCTGAACTGGAAACACTGGATATGGGCAAGCCCATTTCCCAGGCACTGGACGACGTCGGGGGCGTGGCGGCCGTCTTCCGGTACTACGGCGGCTGGCCAACAAAGCTCGAGGGATCGATCAACCCCGTCCGCCAGCCCTATTTCGGGATGACCCAGATAGAGCCTCTCGGCGTCTGCGGCGCGATCACTCCGTGGAACTTCCCGCTCGTAATGGCCTCGCATAAGATCGGGCCTGCCCTGGCAGCGGGCAACACCATGGTCATCAAACCGGCTGAGGTCAGCAGCTACTCCACACTCCTTCTGGCCGACCTCGCCCGCCAGGTGGGCCTGCCCCCGGGAGTGCTCAACGTCGTCACCGGGCCCGGCCGCACGGTGGGACAGGCGATCGTCGACCATCCCGACGTCGTTAAAATCTCTTTCACCGGGTCCACTCCCGTCGGCCGCCGGATACTCGAGGCAGGCAGCCGGCAGATGAAAAAAGTTAGCGTGGAACTGGGCGGAAAGAGCGCGAACATCGTCTTCCCTGACGCTGACATCCAGGCCGCCGCCAAAGGCTCCGCCGAGGCCATGTGGGAAAACGCCGGGCAGGTGTGTGTCGCCCCGACCAGGATGTTCGTGCACGAGGACGTCTACGACGAACTCGTCGAAGCGCTGGCCCGCGAAACCAGGGCACTCAGGATCGGGGACCCGCTCCTCACGGACACAGAAGTGGGCCCGCTCGTCTCAAAGGACCAATACGTGTCGGTCCAGGAGTACATCGATATCGCACGTTCTGAAGGCGCCCACCTCAGCGTTGGAGGACGGGCCCTGGACCAGGCAGGATACTTCGTCGAACCGACCATCTTCACTGACGTGCGCAACGACATGCGCATCGCCCAGGAAGAGGTTTTCGGACCGGTACTTTCCGTGCTTCGTTTCCGCACAGAAGAGGAAGCCATCAGGCTCGCGAACGATTCAGCGTACGACCTCGCGGCAGCGGTATGGACCCGTGACGTGGCCAGAGCCCTGCGCATGAGCAAGGCACTTAAGGCCGGAACGGTGTGGGTGAATACGCACGGCCGGCTCGATCCCGCGCAGAGCTTCGGGGGCTACAGCAAGTCCGGCAACAGCCGTGAGCTGGGCCGCGAGAGCGTACTGTCCTACACCCGGTCCAAGGCAGTCATGATCGACATGTCCGCCTGAACCACGCGGTGCGGTACAGCCCGCCCCTTCTAGGGGGCGGGCTGTTCGCCGTGGCCCGCGTGCAGTCCGCGGCCGGTATGGATGTGCTCGAAAGCGACCTTGCGCGCCAGCTCGGGGTCCCCGGACTCGGCAGCCTCCACAATGGGGCGGTGCATCTCAGGGAAGTCAACAGCAGTACGGCTTTCCAGGATATCCGCCCACACCGTCGTGGCCATGGCCGTCTGCCAGATGACATCGAACATGCTCAGGAGGTACTCGTTGTCCAGAGCCTCCACCGTGCAGCGGTGAATGGCCTTGTTGACCAGGAACACCTCCATGGCCGTGGTCTGCGGGGCCGATACCAGCTCCTCGTACGTGGACCTCACGTACGTCGCGGCCGCGCCGCCCAGACGTGCAACTTCGGCAAGGGCGAACGGCTCAATAGCTCCCCGGGCAGCGTACTGCTTATCCAGCTCGACATCAGTGAGCTTACGGACAATGTAGCCGCGGCGACCGCCGGGTTCAATGACGCGCTCCATCTCAAGACGATGCAAGGCCTCACGCACGGGTGTCCGACTGATGCCCATTTGGGTCGCCAGATCATCCATCAGCAGCCTTGCGCCGGGACCCAGATCATGTGTCAGGATGCCCTCGGCGATCTGCGCGTACGCGGCATCAGCAAGCGTCTCCCGAGCAAACTCAATCTTCTTCATGGTGTCCCGCCACTTTCTGTTTTTCCCAGCCTACCGGCTATTGGCTTACATCGGATTTGCGTATACCGTATACCTTATTCATTCATTTGAAATCCCTTCTCTTATCCGGGTCGGACCGAAGAAGCGTCACGAACCACCCAGGAAGACCAAACTCACGAAGGAGGCGGCCCCATGACCGCACAGATCACCGTCGGCGGCCCTGAACTCACCCAGGAGCGCAGGATCATCACTGAGATCCCGGGCCCCCGCTCGCGCGAAATTCTGGAACGCAAGGCATCCGCAGTCGCCCGGTCCGTTGGCCATACCCTGCCGATCATCGCTGATGCAGCGGGCGGCGGAACGCTTGTGGACGTGGACGGCAACTCGTTCATTGACCTGGGCTCAGGTATTGCCGTTACGAGCGTCGGCAATTCCAATCCCCGTGTGGTTAACGCGGTTCGTGAGCAGCTTGACCGATTTACGCATACCGCCTTCACCGTGGTGCCCTACGAGAGCTACATTGCCGTGGCGGAGAAGCTGAACGAGATCACGCCAGGGGACTTCACCAAGCGCACCGCCCTCTTCAACTCAGGTTCAGAAGCCGTGGAAAACGCCGTCAAGGTCGCCCGGCGCGCGACCGGGCGCCAGGCCATCGTGGCCTTCGAGCACTCCTTCCATGGCCGCACAAACCTTGCCATGGCCCTGACGGCAAAGAGCGCGCCCTACAAGCAGGGTT
>NZ_JAPSHI010000041.1:0-21366 GCF_031180005.1 Paenarthrobacter sp.
ATTGCCCTGGCCCGACGACGCTGCGACACCCTCTACGCCATGCTCCGCGACGGGACCCTCTACCAATCCCCAACACCCACAACCACTTGACGAAAAACATAGGGACACTCTCACATCCCTAGGGCTTCCCGCCGACGCTCACTCACCTCCCTCGGGCTTCCCACCGACGCTCACTCACCTCCCGATTTTCAAGTCTTGACGACACGATACTTACCGATATATCGTTAAGTATCGCCGATACTTCTTGGGTGACCCATACAACCGAAAGGACGATGCTGCTATGAAAGGCATCAACGAACACGACAATTCCTTCCCTGAACATGACCACGCCCACCCCGAACACGGACACGGTCGGGGCCGCTTCAATCGAGGCAAGGGGCGCCGCGGACCTGGCGGACATGGTGGAGGCGGATTTGGCCCGGGCTTCGGTCCAGGTTTTGGCCCCGGCGTTGGCCCGGGTTTCGGGCCTCGGGGCTTCGGTCCCGGCGGATCACGCCGAGCCAACCGCGGGGACGTCCGCGCAGCGATTCTCTCGCTCTTGGCTGAGGCTCCCTCCAACGGCTACGGACTGATCAAAACGATCGCGGAGAAGACGTCGGGGGCATGGCGTCCCAGCCCCGGCTCCGTCTACCCGACGCTGCAGCAACTGGTGGACGAAGAACTGATTGTCGCCGTCGGCGAGGGTCGGCGTACCGAGTTCACGCTCACTGACGACGGCAAGGCTTACGTCGCCGAACACGAAGAAGAACTCGCTAATGCATGGAACACCGGGGCCGATGGAACAGGCGCCGCATTCCACCAAAGCGTCGGCAAGCTCATGGGCGTCATCCACCAATTCCGCGGAGCCGCTACCGACGAACAGCGTCAAGCAGCGATCGAAAAGCTGGACGAAACCCGCCGGGCTCTCTACCTGATCCTGGCCGATTAATTGGTGGCCGCCATCCTCTTGACCTTGACGTAACGTCAACCTCTATTGTCGAAGGACAAGCACAGGACGGAGGACGTATGGACTGGTCAATTCAGGAAATTGCCAAGATTGCAGGGACCACCAGCCGCACGCTGCGTCACTACGACGACATTGGGCTGCTCAAACCAAGCCGGACCGGCCCTAGCGGCTATCGCTACTATGACGGTCCGGCTCTGGTTCAGCTCCAGCGGATCATCCTGCTCCGGGAACTCGGACTTGGACTACCGGCTATAGCCGAGGTTCTTGGCCGCGAGACGGACACCATTAAGGCGCTGACAAGCCATCTGGAATGGCTTGCCCGAGAGCAGGACAGGCTGACCCGGCAGATCGCCTCCGTTCGGCAGACCATTGACACGATGAAAGGGGATGGACAATACATGGCACAGAACATGTTTGATGGTTTCGACCACACTCAGTACAAGGATGAGGTGGAGGAACACTGGGGCAAAGAGGCCTACGCCGCCAGTGATTCCTGGTGGCGCGGAATGAGCGCCGAAGAACAGCAGCAGTGGAAAGACCGCATGCAAAAGCTGGGCGCAGACTGGATCTCTGCCGCAGATTCCGGTGTCTCCCCTGCCAGCGCCGAGGCGCAAGATCTGGCGCGGCGCCACGTCGAGTGGCTTCGCGGCATCCCGGGAACTCCGTCCGCCGTTCCCGGCGGTGACGTCAAAGGCTATGTCACGGGCCTCGGGGAAATGTACGTAGCTGACCCTCGATTCGCGGCCAACTACGGTGGCGAATCAGGCGCGACGTTCGTCAGGGATGCCCTTAGGGTTTACGCGGAAAAGAACCTGTAGACGGTCAGGATGCGCCGATCAGGGTTAGGCAATAGTCTGGCCGAATGGGTACAAGCAGCGTAAAGTCCGGCGAACAGGTTGACAGGCAGAAACGCATTCTCGACGCAGCCCTGGAACTGCTGTCCCGCCACGGCATTTCGGGCATCAACATGCGCGCTGTGGCGCGCGAAGCCGGCGTCGCCCTCGGGCTTGTGAACTACTACTACGAAGATAAGTCGAGTCTCATCCGCGCTGTTCTTCACCAGATTGAAGCGCACGACCTCCTGCTGGTGGAGCCGGCGCCCACCTCAACCCCGGAGGAGCAACTCCGGGAGTCACTTCGGCGCGTTGCGGACCCCGGGCTTCTGACCACACCGTATCTGTCCCTCCGTCTCCACTTGTGGGCCCTCGCGCAGGCGGATGAGGAATTTGCACAGATCAACGCCGCAGCTTTTGACAGGTACCTCCAGGGGCTTGCGGCCCTGATAGGTAACGCCATGTCCGGCCTGTCCCCGGATGAATGCAGGGATCGGGCAGCCGACATCGTCGTAGTGCAGAACGGCATGTGGCTCACCACGCTTCTGGGCATCGACAAGGCGGCCATCGAGCGCGGCATTGTCCGCACGGAGCAGATCGCCTTCGCCCCTGCAGCGTAGCTACCGGGTCCGGCAAGATCTTTGCTGTGTGTTTAGAAGGTGTCGGAGAAGGTGGTTGAAGGTAGTCCGGTTCCTGTGAATTGGTAGTTGAGGGTGGTTGGGGATGCTGGGTCTTTTCGGGAGATACCTAGCGTGAATTGCAGGTTTCCGGGGTCTACCGCTGTTTTCGTGCAGCGGACTTCTTTACCGTCATCGTTTTGTGCTGTGCAGGACCACCCGGCGGGTTGGAGGAGTTTTCCCGGGATCAGGCTTGCCCCTTCGGAGACGGAGAAGACCACTTCAGCGGTTTCGGCGGTTTCCTGGCCGGCAATGGTGAAGGTGATCGTGGCCTGGACATCGGCTGCGTTTGAGCCCGCCCCGGTGGTGACCGTGGCCGTGACCTCTGGTGCTGTGGGCCGGGTTGAAGTTGGGCTTGGGGTTGGTGATGGGCTTGGCGTTGGTGATGGGGTTGGAGTTGGGCTTGGCGTTGGGGATGGGCTTGGTGTTGGGCTCTGCGTGGGTGATGGGGTTGGAGTCGGGGTTGGCGTTGGGGATGGGCTTGGGGTCTGCGTTGGGCTTGGGCTTGGGGTCTGCGTCAGTGACGGGCTTGGTGTTGGGTCCGGGGTGGTGTCCGCTCCGGGTAGTGGCGGCAGGGCTGCCGGGGCTGTTGGCGGAGCGGCCGGGGGCGGGGCTGGCCAAACGACCCGCCGGTGTGGCGGGACAAGGAAACCCGCGGGGCTTCCTTGGACGCCGTTCAGGGCGGGGAAATCTTCAGGACCTGTGCGGAGTTCTTCAGGACCTGCGGGGAGTTTCTCAGCCGTGTGGCTGGGGGTTTTCGAAGGCTGCGTCGACGGTGCGGCCGGGGCCGGGGTGGTGCCGGTGAGTGGGGACTTCGTGTTCTGGTTATCGTGGGTGGAAGTGGATACCGGGCCCTCACCGGCCTGGGGTGTGCCGGGGGTGTTGGGTCCAGTTCCTGCCAATGCTATGGTGGCGCCCACAATAATGGCTGCCCCGGTCAAACCCGCTGCCCCGACTTTCACCATCGCAGCCACGGACCGGGGAGCAGTGCCGTCGCCGACACCGGCCCCCGCAATCCCACCGGCGCCCGCAAGTCCAGCGGTGCCCGTGATTCCAGTGATGCCCGTGATTCCAGGGGCGGCCGAGGTCAGGGCCACTCCCGCGATCAGGGGGAAGATGATGGCCCTCATGGCTGACTGGACATCGTTGAGATCCAGAAGCAGGGCCGTGCATTTTGAGCAGGATTCCAGATGGACCTGGACTTTGTGGTGCGCCCGCCGGCTCAACCCATTCCGGGAGTAGGCCCCTAACTGGTCCGGATACCCTTGGCACTCCTGACCGGTCGCGTCTTTGATATGGCCCTGCAAATACGCTTGCCGCAGGCCTTCCCGGGCCCGGATCGCCAGTGAAGAGACCCCGTTCGGGGTGATCCCCAGTACCTCCGATGCCGCGGCTGGTTTCATTCCCTCAATGTCCACGTACCAGAGGACTTCCTGCCAGCGCACCGGCAGGGACTTGAACGCGGCGGCCACCGTGCTGGACTCAAACCCGACAACGGCAGGGTCCTCCGGATCCTCCACCCGGTCCAGGACGAAATTATCCGAAACCGGCAGGCTACGGGCGGCCATCCGGTTTTGGGCCTGCGCGATCCGCCGCACCGCCGTCAGCAGATACGCCCTAAAGAAAGTATCAGGACCCTTGCCACGCATCAGGGCCTGATGAATGGAAACAAAAGCCTCCGAAACAATGTCCTCAATATCTGCCCTGTTATCCACCTGACCCGCCGCGACGTACCGCGCCATATCCCGGTGCCGGTCAAAAAGACTCGCAAAAGCCCCCTGATCCCCCGACCGAACCCTCAGGACAAGATCAGCATCACTCACAGTCTCCATCGCCGTTGCCACAGACGTTCCTATCTTCAGGTTCAATAGTCGTTCCGCCCACGTCAGCCGTAGTGACGGTGTTCCAAGAAGCGCATCTTCCGCTGCGCGCCTGAATCAAGGGCGATCGCAACGGCAGCAACCTGTTCACGCGAAAAATCGATGCCACGCTGCACTTCATAAGTGCAGTCAGCGGGCAGTTCGTGACGCGGAAACGGAAAGAATCTTCGTGAGGGGCGGTTCACGTTCCCGGCAACGCCCGCACACAGCTATGACCGCTGGGGGAAGAGCAGGATTTCCACTTCGTTCATGTCCACCAGCCGGCGCTCATTTAGTTGGTCCTCGTGGATCCAAAAGAGCCCCGCCTTCGGCATGGTCTGCGTGACGATGCCGCGATGTACAAGAACACCCTGCGACCAAGCTTCAATGGTGTCCCCTTGCGCCAAGTCCAGGCATCGGACGATGAGAATCTGTTGGTTGGCCGTCACTGTGCGGTCCTTTCCCTGCGTGGAACTGGAGCTGATCCACGAGGCCGGGTGACCAGGATGGCAACCGTTGCCGCTCCGATGAGGCCGAGGACCCACCAAGGAAACCCTGGGTCTGATGCTTGGCTCGGCATTGTTTGCGGGCTACCGGCACTAGGGGCCTCTGTGCGTTCGCCGCGGACGAGCAAGCGATGACTGTTAACGCCGGTAGGCGTACAGGTGATGAGAGTTACATAGTCCTTGCCGGGCACCTTCCGGAGTGCGTCCGTTTGATCCGGCAAGACTGTTTGGATGGAATCCACTTTGTAGTAGATGGTCTGGTCCAGGACGCTGATGCTAAAGGTTTCTCCTTTAGCGACTTTGTGGAGGTTCTCGAACAGGGTCGCGTTGACAAAACCGGAGTGTGCGCTGAGGACGCTATGGGTCCCCTCTCCCCCAACTGGCAGAGCCGAACCGAAAAGGTGACCGGCCCCCTTGGACAGGGAGTCTTCGTCAGTGCCATGGAAGATTGGCAGGTCCGATTGGATGGAGGGGATGCTGATCCGGCCCATCATTCCCCCCGGCCCCACGTTCAGTAGATTCTGGTAAGCGTCTGATCCTGCCCCGATAGTGGTCTGTTTGCCTTCGTCATTGAGGGAGTAAGGATCTCTGAGGGGGCCTGACGGAAGGTCCTGGTTGAACTTCTTTGCCGCGTCAAAGATTGACTTTTTGGCTGAGGGGTTTAGGTTCCCAACGGTGTCAACATAGCCACTGATTTCGGTGGCGTGGACCCGGTCCGAGAACCAGGCAGCCGCTGTTGGATAGAGCAAAATTCCCACGCCCATGATGGCGATCAGGACTATGAGGAGGCGTTGTTTGCTCCATGATCCGACGATTCGGCCTAGGTCTCTTCGGGATGGGGTTTGAGTGTGAGTCATCAGGGTCCTGTGGCGGAGGGTTTAGTGCTGAAACTTCAAAGTGGGGAAGATCGTTGTAACGATCTTCCCCACTTTGGCTGGATGGGAGTCGAGGTTGCGGCTCCCGTCGTGTTAGCTGTTGGTGGTCTTGCGGTTCCGTACCAACAGCAGGCCTGCACCAACGACGAGGAGCGCTCCGGCTGCGTACAGCAGGCCGGTTCCGACGCCACCGGTCAGGGGCAGTTCGAAGCCGCCGTTGGACGGGATGTTCTTGACGCTCAGGTCAATGCCAACCGTGGTGGATGCTGAGTTGATCAGGAAGGAGATCGGCTCGGCGAGCAGTTCGTATCCGGCCGGAGCGGTGGTCTCCACCAGGTAGTAGGTGCGGTATTCCGGGTCGCCCGGTGCAACGGCTGCGCCATCGGCCCAGTCCGAGTAACGCAGACCGGAGATGGTCAGGGTTCCGTCGGCAGCAACGGTGAAGACGCTCTGGCCGCTCAGGACGATCGGGTTGGTGCCGGCCAGTGCGTCGGCTTCGGTGGCGTAGACCGAGAAGGCTGCGCCAGCAAGAGCCGTTCCGTTCTCGTCAACCTTCTGCAGCGTCATTTCGCCCCACTTGGTGACAACCGGGGGAGTAACGATGGGGCCGCCGGGCTGGCCCGGGGTTACGTCGAAGCTGGGAAGGTTCGGGTAAACGAGTGCTTCGTTTTCGATTTCACCGATGGTGTTGACGTTGGTGTTCACAACAACCTGAACGCGGGCATCGTTGTTAGCTGCCAGTACCAAGAGGCCGGCGGGGGTGAAGACGATCGACACGGTGTTGTTGGCTGCATCGAAGACCACGTTATAGTCGGTGCCCTCGGCGATTGCGGTGCCGTTGGTCAGGGTAGCGGTGGCGCCTACGTAGGTCAGCTTGGAATCGAGCGCGTCGACGATCTTGTAACCATCGATGACGGCTTCGTTGGGGATGTCACCGGTGATGGTGAAGTCGATCTGGTCGCCGAGCTTCACATCGGGGGCGTCCGTGACGGTCTTTTCTGCACCCGTGATGGAGTTCTTCGGGTAAACGTGGACGTCGTAGATCCAGTTGTCCTGGTTATCGGGGTCGGTCAACGGAACCGATACCAGGAACGGTGCCGCTGGCGTCACGCCGGAGGGGTAATTGGTCTCGGTGACCAAGTACAGGCCGACAGGAAGGTTGTTGAAGGCTGCCGTGCCGTCAGCAGCGGTGGACTGGGCCTGACCCGCGCCCAAGGTGTACCCGGCACCGGTGATGGAGCCTTCAGGATCGGCGGGGGCGAAGACGCTGCTCAAGTTATGGGCTGCGTCCCAACCGGCGTTGGTGGAGAGGTCGATGGTGTTGACCTGCTGGATGGTGAATTCGATGCCGCCCAACGGCGTCAAACCGGAGGTGTCTACGGCAGTGCCGTTGTTCGGAAGGCCTGTGGGGGTGTTGGGGCGTTCGAACTTGTGGACTGTGATGGAACCGATCTGGTCGCCATCAACCAAGGGCGCTGCCGAGGCCGGCGCGACGGAGAAGGACATGGCCAGCACCGCCCCGGCTATAGTTGCGGCGGCGGTTTTCCACAGCCGCAAGGAGCTTGGATTACTCACTTTGTATCTTCTTTCTATGGATGGTTCGGATGCTCGGGAGTGAACATTCTGTGTTCCGGCTGGCCGCGCTAGCGGCCCCCAGGAGGTCTAAGTGCTGGTGATGTTTCGACGGCGAACATTGGCATGCCCGAGGCCAAGAGCTGTCAGGAGGAGAAGCGATCCGGCTGCGGTGAAGGGCCACCAACCAATGCCGCCAGACTCTGGCATCTGCAAGGCCGGTACGTCGCGCACTGTGATGAGGAAGATCCCGTCACCGTCGTTGTCGCTACTGGTCACGACGTCCGTACCGCTGCCCTGTCCAACTGTCACCGCGCCGTTGGCTGCAACCGTGAATTGCACAGGTTCGGCCAACAGGTTGAAACCTTCAGGTGCGGTGGTCTCTTCGAGCCAATAGATACCGGGTTTGATTCCCTCGAGTTGGAACAAACCTGTTTCGCCTGCCACCGCCACCGCGGTTGGGCTTACCAGGGCAGCTCCGGGGACGCCGCCGTTGTCGGTGTAGATCGTCCAGGACGAGCCGGCCATTCTGACCCATTCCCCTTCAGAGGATTCCCCGACCTTTTCGATGAGGACTTTGGCAGGTGTCACGTGTGTGGTGGTGCAGTCAGTTCCGGGACCGGAGGAACCGGACGCAGCGCAGGTTTGCGGAGGGGTGCTGCCGCTGCCGGTCACAGTGTTGACCAATGTGGCGTTCCAGGCGCTGGTTTTGACCGTGACGCTGTAGTGAAGTGTCGCGGTTTGACCGGCAGGAAGCGTGAAAGCGGCCGTTGTCAATGTTGTTGAGGGGGCAATCGGATCCGCCACCGCAACAGGGGTTCCTGTACCTATGGTGAGGGTTGCCGAGCCGGGGACGTACGTCGCATCGTCCAGAACATCAGCGAGATTGTCGTTGAGGGTTACCCCGGTGATGATGCCGCTGAGGCTGGTCGCCGTCACTGCGTAGTTGATGGTCTGGCCTGGCGTCACCGATCCATTCGCCGGGACTGAGCCGTTGACCGTCGCTGTCTTCTTGATCGTCCATACCGGGGGTGCCTTGACTTCTACATCGTCCGTGGCCGTGACTGGTGGTCCCGTGGGCGGGTTGCCTGCGACCATGGCCGTGTTCGTCAGAACCCCGGTGGTCACATCGCTTTGGGTCACAACGTAGTTGGCTGTAGCAGTCACCGATTGGCCGGCCAGCAACACACCGGGCAATCCCGGCCAGGTGTAAGACAATGCCGACAGGGTGCCCGTGCCGGAGAACTGCGTTTCGCTGATCACAACGCCCGTCAGGGTGACGTTGCCGGTGTTCTGGGCCACAAAAGTGTAGGTGGCAGTTTGACCGGCCACGAGTGTGGTCCTGTCCACAGTCTTGACCAACGTGATGGCAGGAGCAGCGGCAGGGGCGATGGTGACGATGTAGTCCTCCACCTCGCCCGAATTCGAAGGTCCAATAGGCACCTGGGTCTGGGTGGTGTTGTACCCAATCCGGAAACGCGCATAGGTGGTTCCAGCGGTTATCCCCGCAGGGACAGCGGACCAAGTGAGGGTGGCCGACGTGGCTCCGGCGGCAAAAGTGGCACACGCCCGCTCCGCCGTGTTGTTAAAGAGCCCGTCCTTGTTGACGTCGATCCACCCGCACGTCATTCCGGCTTTGCTGGCACCACTAATGGCGACGGTTCTGGAGTAGCTGGTTACTCCCGCCGTCATGGGCGCCATGACGACGCCATCGTCCATTTGGTCCAGCGCCGCAGTGGCGCTGGCATTGGGGGACGTCGTACCGTTGGCAACGTTGGCGTTGTCCTCGGTGATGTTGGCACCCAGCGTTACGTCGGAGGTAGCAGCCCTCGCAGCGTTGCCGTTGTCGTAAGACGCCGGGGCATCCCCGAAGTCCTGGGGAACCGTGACGGCCATCACATAGTTGTCCTTGTTGTGTATATTTTCACTCGTGACATTGTTGTCCGTGTAGCCGGGAATCGAGCTGCTGGTCGGAACGTGAACGCTGCTGACATTGAAAGTCAGCGTGGTGACGACGCCTTCAACTCTCACGGATCCGCAGGCAGCTGTTGCCTGAGCACTGAGCGGAGTGGGATTTCCGTTTTGAGCTGTGGTGTTGCACGAATGACCGGTGTTGTCATTCACTGCCGTGATGGAGTTACCACTGACGGCGAGATTGCCTCCGGAGAGCTTGCTCATAGTCAAACCCGTGGTGGCGAGGTTCAGGACGACATGGTACTGGGACTGTAGAAGGACACTTCCGTCACTTTCAGAGTATTCATTAACGTACCCGCCCAGACCTGCCAGGTTCAGCACCGGGTTTCTGACTGGTTGGCTAAAAGCAACAGTGACAGTGCCCAGGCCCGAACACGACCCGCTGACCGGGCAGTTGTTCGTGGCATTGGTCCAGAACTCGACAGCATGCGTTGTCCCGGGGAGGCCCTGCGAGAAATCCGAGGGGACGTAACCGCGACTACCCATCGTGGTCCTGCCTACCACGCCGGACAAACCCGACCCGCTGTACGTGGCGGTCAGATTCGATCCGGGCATCGTCAGAACGGCAGTGCCTCCGCCGAGGGTCGCCTGATTCGTAGCAACTTCATATGCCTGCGCCGGCGCGCCTAACGACAGCCAGCCAAGGACCACCACCAACGCGGCAAAAATGGCCGTCGCTCTCCCGCGGGGAAACTTCAATGGAGGTCCTTCCAAGAACTCTTACTCAACCGCTCCGCTGGGGAGCCGAACAATTACAAGGGGCAGCCACACCCTCAGCAGGGCGAAGCTTCACTAAGGGAGTAGCGGCAGGGAACGGAATGTGTCGCAAGTTCCAGAAAGTTTTTGATAGACGCCTATCAGCCGCGAACTGCAACCACAGCATCGTGTTCGTCGTGGAACTCCCGAAAGGCCGAACGCCCGATCACCCGCATGCCACTCAGCAGCTCGCCGTCGTTCAGTTGATCCCGCGCGGTCACCAGGTAGGAAAAGCTCCGATAGGCGGTCTCGAACTTTCCTAGTCGGCCAATGAACTGGCCATTAGGACGGGGCAACGGCAAGAACTGAAGTACGTCCAAAGCCTCATTGGTCAACGAGCCGGGTACTAGGCGGACACCTTTGAGACACCGACCCGTTTCATTGATGACCCAGGCAGTGAAAACTACCGTCTCCCCCGGCCTGGCCAAGCGCCTGTCTGCGGCATACATCAGCACCAAGCCTGATCCTTGAGGCCGCCGTTTGAGTTGGCTCCATCTGGACCTGAGCCGGCGAATACCCTTTACTGCCCGTTCACTTCGCACACGCATTAAGTGCTGGTCGGACGCCAATCGTGTCGCCATTTGTGCAGTAGCAGATCCAAGAGAACAACCTGCCATTTCCGCCTACCACCACTGGCTGCCAATCCATCAATGTCGCGACACAAATCCAGTACCCGCGGTACTTACTTGACATGAACGACCAAACAGAGATTCTTAGCGGCGACCTCGTTACTACATCCTGTGGACTCCAACGTCGCTGGCAAAAAAGCAGCCTACAAGCGGGATGGAAGCTTCCCGGCGACTGGCTGGTACCCGAAGTCGAGGAGACCACCAGAGCGAGGACTCGAGGGGACGAACTCCAGAACGTGGCGAAGCGGCTGGGTGCTTCCCGCGCTTACCACGGCGTGGGTGTCCGCGAGACCATGCTGGACTTTCGCGCCTTTTACTCCGTTGCCGGCTTGTGCCCGGATGACTCTTCCATGGTGGCGTTGGTCGAGGGGTGGACCGCCGAAACAGAGCGGCTGGAACCCCTCTCCTGCACCGATGTCCGCACGGGGCTTGCAACGTTCGCACACTTCGAACGACTCATTTACGACGTGGCTGTCAGTGGATCCCGGGCACAACAAGCCCAAACCATTGCGTCCCTCCATCTCGACTGGTCCGACCAAGGCCATCGTCTTGGCTGGGATCTGCTTGCGGACGTAGGAAACATTTGCAGCGAGGAACTTGCCACAATCAACGTCTCGGCTGCATATCATCGAGGCAGCATCCACGCGATCATGGAGCGCACCACTCAAAGTTACGAAGCCCTGTTCCGTTGCCGCGAGCGCCTCGATGCACTCGCCATGTGGCCTACTCCAGCTACGACAGTCCACTTCGGACCCGTACCGACAAGCCGGGCGGATTTCACGAAAACAACGGCTGCGCTCCGGATCCGGCGAGGGGCCTGATGTCTCTCGCCAACCTGGCCTTCACGCGAAGCGTGGTTACGGCAGACCCCGAACGCATGCTGGAAAATCACTTCACAACATGGTGCGCACGATTCAAAATTACGCGTGGCGAGTCTGGCTTCACCACCGAGACAGGCCACGCTGTCTATCCCGCTCATGGGGTAACGGAGGCCGATGGAACTGTGTGGCTGTCTACCTTGGCATCCTTTGACAGATCCGGAATCCGAGGGCAGGTAGAGAACAATCCGCGCTTCCGGCGCATGCTCATCGATGTAGCCAAAGTGCCGGACAGAGCCCCCGACGGGATAGCGCTCTTGATCCGCGGAACTCCATACCAAGTGATTTTCCAGAACACAAAGGATGCTGGCGGCGACCACATCATCAATGTCGCTTTCATCAATCGGACACCGCTTAACATCACCACTCTTTGAACATCTGTTCATAATTTTCCTTGAACAGATGTTCAAGATGCACTAGCCTGCTTCGTATGACCCAAGCCACATTTTCCGATTCCGCCTCCACTCTTTTCATCAACGGTGCGTGGGAGCCGGCTGCCTCCGGCGCGGTACGCGAAATCCGCAACCCGGCCGACGGCGAGCTGGTCGCCACGGTCTCTGAAGCCGGCCGTGAAGACGCCGAGCGCGCCATTTCTGCAGCTCGTGCGGCCTTCGACTCCGGCGTCTGGTCCTCAGTCCCGGCACCTGAGCGAGGCGCGTTCCTGCTCAAGGTCGCAGCCGAACTGCGCGAACGCCGGGAGAAGTTCGCCCGCGCCGAATCCTTGGATACCGGCAAGCGCATCATCGAAAGCCGCATCGACATCGACGACATCGCCGCCTGCTTCGAATATTTCGGACGTCTCGCCGGGCAATCGGCGGGTCGGGTTGTGGACGCCGGGGACCCCGCCGTCGTGAGCAAAATAGTCTACGAGCCCGTTGGCGTCTGTGGCTTGATCACGCCGTGGAACTACCCGCTGCTGCAGGCCGCGTGGAAGATCGCGCCCGCCCTGGCCGCTGGCTGCACCTTCGTGCTCAAGCCCGCAGAGCTGACCCCGTCCACGGCTATCCTTGCCATGCAGTTGATGAAGGATCTTGGCCTGCCTGACGGTGTAGCCAACCTGGTGACCGGCCCTGGCCCGCAAGCGGGCGCACCACTGTCGGAGCACCCTGACATTGATCTGGTCTCCTTCACCGGTGGCTTGGAAACCGGCAAGCGTATTGCCGCCGCCGCAGCCGGAACGGTCAAAAAGGTGGCGCTGGAACTTGGCGGTAAGAACCCCAACGTCGTGTTCGCTGACGCTGACTTCGACGCCGCCGTCGACAATGCGCTGAACGGTGCCTTTGTGCATTCAGGACAAGTCTGCTCCGCCGGGGCGCGGCTGGTGGTGGAGGAATCCATCGCCGAGCGCTTCGTTGACGAACTGGTCCGCAAGGCACAGGACATTCGCCTCGGCGGCCCCTTCGATGAGTCTGCCGAAACCGGACCACTGATTTCCGCGGCACACCGGGAGAAGGTGGACACCTACGTCCAACGCGGCGTGGCCGAAGGCGCCCGGCTGCGATGCGGCGGCGCTGCCCCCGTAGGTGAAAAGTTCGACGCCGGGTTCTACTACCAGCCGACCGTCCTGGACCGCGTCCACAAGGGAATGTCGGTAGTCATCGACGAAGCCTTTGGCCCGGTAGTAACAGTGGAAACTTTCCGCACGGAAGACGAAGCCGTAGCCACAGCCAACGACACCATCTACGGACTGGCTGGCGCCGTCTGGACCCAGGATGCCGGAAAGGCCCAGCGCGTAGCGGGCCGTTTACGGCATGGCACGGTCTGGATCAACGACTACCACCCCTACCTTCCGCAGGCCGAGTGGGGCGGCTTCGGCCAGTCCGGCGTCGGCCGCGAACTCGGCCCCACCGGACTGGGTGAGTACCAGGAAGCCAAGCACATCTACCAGAACACCAGCCCTCAGGTGACTGGCTGGTTCGCAGACCACGGCAAGGAGAAATAGATGCACGTTGACAATATCGATAACCTCAGCGAGCGCGGGTTCGATTACGTCGTCATTGGCGGAGGATCTGCCGGAGCTGCCGTCGCGGCGCGCTTGAGCGAGGACCCTGCCGTTACGGTGGCCTTGGTGGAAGCCGGCCCGGATGACCGGAATCTGCCGGAGATCCTACAGCTGGACCGTTGGATGGAACTGCTGGAATCCGGCTACGACTGGGACTACCCGGTGGAACCGCAGGAAAACGGCAACTCCTTCATGCGCCACGCCCGCGCCAAGGTGATGGGTGGCTGCTCCAGCCACAACTCCTGCATCGCTTTCTGGGCTCCTCGCGAAGACCTGGATGAGTGGGAGTCGAAGTACGGCGCCACGGGCTGGAACGCAGCTACCGCTTGGCCTTTGTACCAGCGGCTGGAAAGCAATGAGGACGCAGGTCCGGAAGCTCCACACCACGGCCACGACGGTCCTGTGCACTTGATGAACGTTCCTCCCAAAGATCCCGCCGGAGTCGCACTCCTGGATGCCTGCGAACAGACCGGCATCCCCCGGGCGAAGTTCAACGACGGCAACACCGTGATCAATGGCGCCAATTTCTTCCAGATCAACCGCCGCTCGGACGGAACGCGATCCTCCAGTTCTGTCTCCTATATCCACCCCATCGTCGATCGCGAAAATTTCACGCTGCTGACCGGCCTGCGGGCCCGCCAACTGGTGTTCGACGCTGACAAGCGCTGCACCGGCGTCGACGTTGTGGACTCGGCCTTCGGCCGGACGCACAGGCTCGCGGCACATCGCGAGGTCATCCTATCCACCGGCGCTATCGACTCCCCCAAGCTCCTCATGCTTTCCGGCATAGGCCCGGCTGCACATCTGGCGGCGCATGGCATCGAGGTCCTGGTAGATTCCCCGGGCGTCGGCGAGCACCTGCAGGACCACCCGGAAGGCGTGGTGCAGTTCGAGGCCAAGCAGCCCATGGTGCAGACTTCCACCCAGTGGTGGGAAATCGGCATCTTCACTCCCACCCAGGAGGGTCTCGATCGCCCGGACCTGATGATGCACTATGGCTCCGTGCCCTTCGACATGAACACGCTGCGGTACGGCTACCCCTCTACGGAGAACGGCTTTAGCCTCACACCGAACGTCACGCATGCCCGCTCCCGCGGGACGGTCCGGCTGCGTAGCCGGGACTTCCGCGACAAACCCATGGTGGACCCCCGGTACTTCACCGATCCAGAGGGGCACGACATGCGCGTCATGGTTGCCGGCATCCGGAAAGCCCGGGAAATCGCCGCGCAGCCAGCCATGGCTGAATGGACTGGCCGGGAGCTCTCCCCTGGTATTGGGGCACAGACCGACGAGGAATTGCAGGATTACATCCGCAAAACACACAACACCGTCTACCACCCCGTCGGCACAGTTCGTATGGGACCAGTGGAAGACGACATGTCGCCCCTGGATCCCGAACTGCGGGTCAAGGGCGTTACCGGGCTGCGCGTGGCCGATGCCTCCGTCATGCCGGAACACGTCACCGTGAACCCCAACATCACCGTCATGATGATTGGCGAACGTTGCGCCGACCTCATCAAGACTGACTTCATCCGTGCCAGCCGGACGGAGGAAACCACGACGGCGGAGGACGACTTCAGCTTGTCCCTCGCCTGAACAGGCACCCTGCTTTTAGACCAACGCATCAACCAATGGGGGAACAGCCCGGGGCACATCGTGGTGCCCGGCCTTTGATTTCGACTGCGTCCAACGGCGGACGCAGGTAATCACCATTCGTGCATGTCTGAATTAGGAGTTCGAATGTTAGAACCCAGCAAAACGGGACCTCGCAAGAGCGATGCCAGCGGCATGGACGAGTTTGGCTATGCCCAAACCCTTGACCGCAGCATCGGTAAGTTCGCCAGCTTCGCCGCCGGTGTTAGCTACATCTCCATCCTCACCGGCGTTTTTCAACTGTTTTACTTCGGATTTTCGACGGCGGGACCCGCTTACGCTTGGTCGTGGCCCATCGTCTTTGTCGGCCAGCTCATGGTTGCCCTGTGTTTTGCCGAACTTGCCGGACGTTATCCGGTGGCTGGATCGGTCTACAACTGGGCAAAAAGGCTCTCCACCGGAACCTGGGCCTGGCTGGCCGGCTGGTTGCTGCTGCTCTCCTCGATCATGGCCCTGGGGTCCGTGGCCTTGGCGCTCCAAATCACCTTGCCCCAGATCTGGAGCGGTTTCCAACTGGTAGGCGACGGAACAGGCCCTTATGATTTCGCCGTCAATGGGGTCATCCTTGCCAGCATCATGATCGGCATTTCCACACTTATTAACGCGTTCGGCGTGAAACTCATGACCATGATCAACAGCGTGGGCGTGTTCGTGGAATTGGTCGCGGCCGTCCTTCTCATTGCAGCACTTATCTGGCATTCCGTGCGCGGACCGGGAGTCCTCCTGGATACCGCCGGATTCGGCGAAGAGCATCCCCTGGGCTTCTTCGGTGTGTTCCTCATTGCCGCGATGGCTTCCGGCTACGTCATGTACGGATTCGACACCGCCAGTTCTCTGGGCGAAGAGACCAAGGACCCCAAACGGACGGCTCCCAGGGCAATTTTGCGTGCCGTTACGGCATCCTTCCTCTTGGGAGGGCTGCTCCTCTTGGGCGGCATCCTGGCCGCACCCGATCTTTCCGACCCCAAACTCGGAGCGGCTGACGGCGGTCTGCAGTACATTGTGCTGTCGGTGCTGGGCGGCCCCTTCGGCAAGGCGTTCCTGGCGTGCATCGTTGTAGCTGTTGTGGTCTGCACTCTGGCCGTCCATGCAGCGGCTATCCGGATGATGTTTGCCATGGCCAGGGACAACAACCTTCCCTTCAGCCGTCAGCTCAGCAAAGTTCACCCCACCCGCAAGACCCCCACAGTGGCTGCCATCGTTATTGGCGTAGTGGCAGTGATTCCGTTGATCGTCAACATCTCGCAGCCAGCTATCTTCACCATTCTGTCCAGCATCAGCATCGTCCTGATCTACCTGTCCTACCTGCTGGTGACAGTGCCCTTGCTTCGGCGCCGGTTCCTGAAGAAGTGGCCCCTGCAGGACGACGGATCAGAACCGGGATTCAGCCTCGGTAAATGGGGGCTCCCGGTGAACATCCTGGCCGTGCTGTGGGGCGGCGCCATGACGTTGAACCTAGTGTGGCCGCGACCGGAGATTTACAACTCGGTACCGCCGTTCGAGTGGTACCTGCAATGGGGTGGTGTCATCTTTGTCGCAGCGGTAATCATCGGCGGAACGCTCCTCTACCGCCTCCGCATCAGGCATCGGACAGGAGTCCTGGCAGAACACGCCGCCCTGGTCACACCCGAGGAGTCCCCCCAAGTGGTGACTCAAAGCTCCTAGCCAACGCCCGGGCGGGTTCAGACGAACGCCGACTTCCCCGTCACCGCCCGGGCAACGATCATCGAGTTGATCTCGTAGCTGCCCTCGTACGTATAGAGGATTTCTGCGTCGCCGAAGAGCTTGGCCATCTCGTAATCCGTAGTGATCCCGTTCCCGCCCAAGAGGGACCTGCCCATCGCAACTGAGGAGCGGGCCAGCCGGGTGGTGGTGGCTTTGCACATGGCGGCCTGCACCATCTCGAGCTTCCCGGCCTGTTGGATCCGGGCGAGCTCCACCATCATGGATAGTGAGGCATTTGCATTCCCCAAGATGTCTGCAAGCTGCTGCTGCACCAACTGGAAGCGGGCCAACTCTTTGCCGAACTGCCGGCGCTCCAAAGCGTACGACCGGGCGATATCAAAAGCGGCCAGTTGAATTCCCGCAGCTTGCCAGCCCACCCAGGCCCGGGAATCACGCAAGAGGTCATTAGCGCGGGAAAACTCCGTGGCACCCGGCAGGAGGTTTTCCAAAGGAATGCGCACCTCATCCAACACGATGTCCGCATTCTGCATGATACGGAGGCCGATCTTGTTGGAGATCTTGGCGGCTGAGTAGCCCGGCCGGTCCGTCTCAACGATGAAGCCCTTGATGTGTCCATCAGCCTCGTCGCGGGCCCAAACGAGAGCAAAGTCGGCAATCGTGCCTGCCCCTATCCAGCGCTTGGCACCGTTGATGACCCATTCGCCGCCGTCGCGTCGCGCCGTCGTCGAGAGTCCTCCGGCGATATCCGATCCGTGATCCGGTTCCGTCAGCGCGAAGGCGCCCAGCTGGGTAAATGCCTCCAACCCGGGCAGCCATTTGCGCTTCTGTTCAGGGGAACCGAGCTCGTCAATCATGCCGACAATGAGCTCATTATGGATGCCCACCAACGCTGAAAGGGACACATCCGCTCGCGCGATCTCGGTGTACATGAGCCCTTTGAACAGCTTGGAGGAGCCATCCGTTTGCAGCCCGCCCAACCCAAACTTGGCCATGTCAGCCAGTAGCCCGAACGGAAATTCCTCGCGGTTCCAGTAGTCGATGCTCGCAGCCCGGATCTGTGTTTGCAGGAACTCCCTGATCTCGAGATACCGCACACGCTCCCCCGCTGGGAGCAGGTCAATGACGTGCATCAAGTCCGCCTCCGGATAAGGAGGCAGGACGCGTTCTGGTGCCGTACCGCTGGTAACGGTGCCGGCAGCTTTTTCGTCGAGCATTAGACCCCTTCGTCATGTCCCGCACGGGCTCTTCCAAACCCTTGGATGTCCTAGTATATTGCAAGGTGATGTGGATCACTAGGCGGGTAGCCCGGCGACGGTGCCGTGAACCCGAAGGCGAAAGGCGGACTATGACAGTCACAGAAGACTTCCGTGCGGCCCGGGACCGGCTCCTGGAATTGCGCGAGGACTACAAGCAGGCCCACAGCGAATTCCAGTGGCCCCGCTTCGAGGAGTTCAACTTCGCGCTCGACTGGTTCGACCAGATCGCCGCAGACCCGGAGCGCGGAGATAGGCCCGCGTTGGTCATCGTGGAACAGGACGGCAGTTCAACCCGCCGCACCTTCAAGGATCTCTCCCAGAGATCCTCCCAACTCGCCAACTGGCTGCGGGACCAGGGCGTCAAGCGCGGCGAGCACATGATCATCATGCTCGGCAACCAAGTTGAATTGTGGGAACTCATGCTGGCCGGCATCAAACTGGGCATCGTCATGATCCCCACCACCACCCTCATGGGCGCGCGCGATCTCCAGGACCGGGTGGAGCGCGGCGGCGCAACTTGGGTGGCCGTCGGAAGTGGCAACATCGGCAAGTTCGCCGACGTTGAGGGTGATTACACGTTGATTGAGGTCGGCTTGATTGAGGTCGGCGCGGAAGCCGCGAACGCGGACGCCAGGCAGTACGCGGACTCTTACGACGCCGGCACGGACTTCACGCCCGACGCCCCCACCAAGGCGGACGAGACCCTGCTGCTTTACTTCACGTCCGGCACCACCTCACGGGCGAAACTCGTGGAGCACACCCACACGTCCTACCCCGTAGGACACCTGTCCACCATGTATTGGATCGGCCTGGAACCGGGCGACGTCCACCTGAACGTCGCCTCCCCCGGTTGGGCCAAGCATGCCTGGTCCAACGTCTTCACGCCGTGGATCGCGGAAGCCACAGTCTTCATTTACAACTACCAACGCTTTGATGCTGCGGCCCTCATGGGTCAGATGGGCCGCGAAGGCGTCACAAGTTTCTGTGCTCCGCCCACGGTGTGGCGCATGCTCATCCAGACCGACCTCACCCAACTCACCACCCCGCCACTTAAGGTGGTCTCTGCCGGCGAACCACTCAACGCCGAAGTCATCGGCCAGGTGGAGGAAGCCTGGGGAGTCACCATCCGTGACGGCTTCGGCCAGACCGAGTCCACAGTCCAGATCGCCAACACCCCCGCGCAGCCGGTGAAAATCGGCTCCATGGGACGGCCGCTGCCGGGATACGACGTGGTCCTGGTGGACCCGGTCACCGGGCAGGAAGCCAACGACGGCGAACTCTGCTTGCGCTTGGACCCCCGTCCCGTGGGACTCATGAAGAGCTACTTCGGTGACGAAGCCAAGACGGCCGAAGCCTTCCGCGATGGCTACTATCACACGGGCGACATGGCCAGCCGGGATTCCGACGGCGTCATTACATACGTCGGCCGGGATGACGACGTCTTCAAGTCCTCCGACTATCGCCTGTCACCTTTCGAACTCGAAAGCGTCCTGATCGAACACCCGGCAGTGGCGGAGGCCGCCGTCGTGCCTTCGCCTGACGCTGTAAAGCTGTCAGTGCCGAAGGCGTTCGTGGTCTTGGCTGCCGGTTATGAAGCGGGGCCGGCGGTCGCGGAGGACATTCTCAGGTACTGCCGTGAGCATTTGGCGCCGTTCAAGCGCATCCGGCGGCTCGAATTTGGCGAGCTGCCCAAGACGATTTCCGGGAAGATCAGGCGGGTGGAGCTGCGAGGGACGGAAGTCGCCCGGCACGGCGAGGGCCCGCTGCCCGCAGGTTTGGGTGTCGAATACACCGAGGAAGAGTTCCCGAATCTGAAAGACTAGCCAACCGACACATTAAGCCAAGCAGGCAACCGAAGGAGGCCCATGGGCACGCCACTCCCCCGCGACCCCATTGCCGACGCCCAACGAAACTGGGAACGGCATGGTTGGGGCGATGTCGCTGCGCCCATGGCTGCCATCACCGCGATCATGCGCACCCAGCAGATCCTCCTGGCGCGCATCGAAACGGTACTCAAGCCGTTCGGGCTGACGTTCGCACGCTACGAACTGCTGGCGTTGCTGAGCTTTGCCCGCAGCGGCGCGCTGCCCATGAACAAAGCCAGTGCGCTCTTGCAGGTTCACCCGACGTCGGTGACCAACGCCGTCGACCGTTTGGAGAAAGCCGCCCTGGTTGCGCGTTCACCTCATCCAACAGATGGGCGCACTACCTTGATCGAGCTCACCGCAGAGGGACGCACCCTCGCCAAGAAGGCGACGGCGGCCCTCAACGCCGAGGTCTTTGGCAAGTCAGGCTTCGGGCCCGACGACGTCGATCACCTCATCCGTGTACTGGGCACTTTCCGCAGGGACGCCGGGGACTTCACGGAGGAATAAGACGTCAAACGAGCTTTCTACGTTCTGGAGGGGCGGTGTCCGGGTAGGGGTGGGGCTTTCGATTGATAGCTGTGCCCGGTGGGGGTGCTGATTTCCAGGGTGTAAACACCTCCGTGCAATTCAGCGGCAACGGTTTTGGTGGTCCAGCCGGGGTTTTCCTTGGTGTGGTTGCACGCCTCGCACAGACCTGCACCGTTGGCGAGGTTCGTTTTCCCTCCGGAACGCCAAGGAACCACATGGTCGATATGCCGAATGGGCGCATCGCAGTACGGCATCCGGCAGGTATCGTCGCGGGTTTCGATGAAGCGCCGGAGCTTCGTCGGGAAGAGCCGGGCTTTGGAGTCCATGCTCAGGAGCTCACCCGTGGCTGGTGCGGTGTAGAGCCGGCGAAGCCACACCGTGAACTCTGCATCCGGCGTTGTCGAGTGATCCGGGCCGGTTTGGTCCTCGGTCAGAAGCTCTCTGGCCCATTCTGCGGGGACAATTCCGTAGCCCTTGAGCCGGGCTGGTTCGCTGTCACCTTGGAACAGGGTGCGGTCGGTCATGACAAGGTCCAGGTTGATCCCTGAAATCCCGCCGGGGGTGCCGGTGACGCGCTCGACCAAGGTATCGGCCATGACCTGACCGCGGGTCGGGACGACACCAGACCCCGCGCTATCGCCGTTCCCTGCAGCGCAGCCGGATCCCGCGACACCGCGTGAACGGGCCGAATCAGCCTCCCGGCAGAGAGCAGCGTAGACCGCCACCCCTTGGGCCACGGGAAGCAGGGCGGTCAGGTACGTCATCGCGTCAGGAGCAGGGCGCAGGCTGACGGTCCGTTCGGCGGCGGCACGGCTGGCACGCCCAACCACCGACCAAGGATCGCGCCGATACGCAGCAGCCTTCGCCG
>NZ_JAPSHI010000021.1:0-75887 GCF_031180005.1 Paenarthrobacter sp.
CACAACCAAGCGCTCATTGCCCTGGCCCGACGACGCTGCGACACCCTCTACGCCATGCTCCGCGACGGGACCCTCTACCAATCCCCAACACCCACAACCACTTGACGAAAAACATAGGGACACTCTCTCTTACGACGAAACGCCTTTTCACATTACGTGGGAAGGCGTTTCGCGTTCGGGGATGAAATGGTCGGCACTGCCGGACGCCGTTAGCCGGCTCTGGCCGACGGGCCATCCGGGATGTGCGAGAGGGTGCGCCGGAAGCCCTAGGGATGTGCGAGAGGGTGCGCCGGAAGCCCTAGGGATGTGCGAGAGCGTCAGGCGGCCGTGTGGAGGCCGTCGAAGACCATGGTGATGACGTCGTCGGCAAGCTTCTCCGGGGACAGCGATCCGCCCGGCTTGTACCACTCAACGATGGAGTTGATGGTGCCGAACAGGAGCCGTGTGACGGTGCGGGGATCAATGTCCTGACGCAGGGAGCCATCTTCCCGGGCAGCGGCAATCAGTTCGGCCACCTTATGGTCGAAAGCGCGACGACGTTCCAGGGCGTCACGCTCGATCTCCGTGTTACCGCGCAACCGCAGCAGCAGAGTCACGAAGGGGAGCCTGTCCACCAGCACGCCAATCGTCTGGCGCAGCACGAACTCCAGCCGAGCATCGGCGGGCCCGGACGTAGCGGCCGGATCCTCCAGGATGGCTTCGAGCCCGCCAAGGGCGTGGTCCAGGGCGAGCTTCAGCAGATCGCCCTTGGACGGCACGTGATGGTAGATGGCTGACTTCGAAATCCCGAGGTTTTCGGCCAGGATGCCCATGGACGTTGCGTCGTACCCGTGGCGGTTGAAGACGTCGACGGCGATGCGGAGCACCGACTGCTGGTCATAACCGGGCCGTCCGCGCTTGGTGGTGGTCTCAGTAGGCATGCTGGCATTTTCTCACGATCTCAAAAGGGGAAGGTGCTCAGCCCTTGGGGCGCATGTCGTAAATCCGGCGGAGCTTACCGTTGGACCGCTCAAGGGAGCCGGGCTCCACAACGTCAACCACGCAAGATGACCCGACGTGAATCTTGATCTGCTCACGCAGGGTGTGTGCCGCCGTCGTGCTTGCCTCGGTGGAAACCGACTCGCGGCGCTCAATCCGGACCGTGAGCGAATCCATGCGTTTGCCCTCGGGGCGGGTAATTTCCAGCTGGAAGTGCGGGCTGAGCTCGGGGATACGGAGAGCGATCTCCTCGATCTGTGACGGGAACAGGTTCACTCCGCGCAGGATGATCATGTCGTCGCTGCGGCCGGTAATACGCCCCATGCGGCGGTGGGCGGGGCGTGCGGTGCCGGGGAGCAGGCGGGTGAGGTCTTTGGTGCGGTACCGGATGATCGGCAGCGCTTCCTTGGTGAGGGAAGTGAAGACGAGTTCACCGGGTTCGCCGTCGGCCAGGACTGTCGAGTGGTCGAACGGATCGATGATTTCGGGGCGGAAGTGGTCCTCCCAGATGTGGCAGCCGTCTTGTGTTTCAACAGCTTCGCCGGCGACGCCCGGGCCCATGACTTCGGAGAGCCCGTAGATGTCCGAGGCCTTGATGTTCATGGTGGTTTCAAGCTCGTGGCGCATTTCTTCGGTCCACGGTTCGGCGCCCAGGACGGCGTACTTGAGCGAGGTGGACGTGGGATCGATGCCTTGGTGTTGCATGGCATCGGCGATGGTGAGCAGGTAGGTGGGTGTGGCCAGAATGGCATCCGGTTTGAAGTCCTGGATGAGCTGGATCTGGCGTTCGGTCTGGCCGCCGGAGATGGGGATGACCGTGCAGCCGAGCGCTTCAGCACCCGCGTGGGCGCCGAGGCCGCCGGTGAAGAGGCCGTAGCCGTAGGCGTTGTGTACCTTCATCCCGGGCCGGACGCCGGAGGCGCGGAAGGAGCGTGCCACCAGGGTTGCCCAGTTGGCGAGGTCGTTCTTGGTGTAGCCAACAACGGTGGGGCGGCCGGTGGTGCCGGAGCTCGCATGAATTCGCGCCACCTGATCCTGCGGGACGGCGAACATCCCGAAGGGGTATTCCAGCCGAAGGTCTTCCTTGGTGGTGTAGGGGAACTTGCCGAGGTCGCTCAGCTCGCGGAGGTCCGTGGGGTGAACGCCGGCCTCATCGAACTTGCGCTTGTACAGCGGCACGCGATCGTAGGCGTATGCCACCGTATGCTGGAGGCGGGTGAGCTGTAGTGCCTCGAGTTCGTCGCGGGAGATGGTTTCTTCACGGTCAAGCACTGGTGCGGTTTCCTTGGAGGAGGAAGCTGCGGGTGCGGCCACGGTGTTCTGCGTCATGGGTTTCCTACTTCTTGGAGATGGTGCGGCTGCGGCCACGGAACTCAGCGATGAGCTCCCCACTGGTGGGATCGGAGGCTGTGGGATCGGAGGCGTCTTCGTCCGGGGACACCGCATAAATCTGGATGTCGTACAGGCCGCTTCTGCCGGTGCTCGCGCGGCGGTTTGCGACGGCGGTGACCACCTGGCCTTGGAACGCTGGCTTGATGAAGTTGATATCGACGCCGGACGCCACCGTGATGTGGGCGGCTTGCTTGGGCGTGGGGTTGGCCGGGTTGCAGGCCAGTGCGAAGGCGGTGTCCCCGAAGGCGAAGATCATGCCGCCGTGCGCCATGCCGAATCCGTTCAGCATTTCCTGGCGGAGATGCATACGGATGGTGGCGTGGCCGTCGTCGAGCTTGAGGACCTCGATGCCCATCCATTCCGACGCGTAGTCGTTCGTCAGGATGTGGTGCTGTGCACCGGAGAGGGTTGTTTCAACCATGCGTCATTGCCTCCAGCTTTATTTACCGAATGTTCATTAGGTAATCCCAGATCGCGCCACGTGTCAAGACTGGACCATGTTTCGCCCGTAGCTAGTAGCCTCGAAGTCATGCCCGAAATTGAGCTTCCCATCATCACCGATCGACTCATCCTGCGGCGTTTCGAGGCGGAGGACCTCGAACGGTTCCACGGCTATCAGTCGCTTCCCGAAACTGCCCGGTACCTCCTCCGTAACGAGCTGACCAAGACCAAGTCCATGGAGGTGCTCGGCAAGTACGCGAACTTCGAGTTCAACCAGGAAGGCGACTGGGTTTGCCTTGCCATTGAGCGCAAGGATCACCCCGGCCTGATGGGGGAGGTAGTGCTGAAGTGGCTGGAGGGCACCGGGCAGGGTGAGCTGGGCTGGATACTGCATCCGGAGGCACGTGGCCACGGCATTGCTACGGAGGCAGCGGAGGCCGTTATGAAGCTGGCATTCGAGAAACTGGCCTTCCATCGCATCGACGCAAAGCTGGATGCACTCAACGCCGGTTCTGCTGGCATCTGCAAGCGACTGGGTATGCGGCTCGAAGCAACACTGGTGGACAACTGGCATTACAAAGGCCAATGGGCCAGCGAGAACATTTACGCGATTCTGGACTCGGAATGGCGCACGCGGCACCATCCATGGACCCGAAAAATCAGCTGACGGGCCACGTCTTGTGGTGCTTTAGCTGTTCGGTCAACTGCGCTTCAGGCAAAGGCCGACTGAAGTAGTACCCCTGACCGCTGGTGCACCCGATACTGAGCAGGTAATCAGCCTGCTCGGCGGTTTCCACGCCCTCCCAGACAGCAGCCAAGCCGCAGGCACGGATGAGTTGCAGCACAGCCGCGAGAAGGGCTGGCTGCGCCGGGTCGCTGCCCAAGGCGGACAGTAGCGTCCGGTCCACTTTGACGGTATCCACGGGCAGTTGGCGAAGGTAGCTGATGGAGGAGTAGCCGGTGCCGAAATCGTCAATTTCCAATCCCACGCCAAGGCGGCGGAGGCTGTTCAGCGTGTAGCGATCCAGGTCGTTGCCTTGGATCACTGCGCTCTCGGTCAGCTCCAGGACCAGTAGCGACGGATCCAGGTCGGCTGAAACCAGCGCCTCGCGGACGTCTTCAATGAACTCCAGACGTTGCAGGTCTGCCGCTGAAACATTGATGCGCATGCTGAAGTTGTGGCCCGCCGTGAGGGGGTCGGTTCGCCATTGCTTCAACTGCTCGACGGCGGTGCGGAGAACCCAACCGCCCAGATCGGAGATCATTCCCGTTTCCTCGGCAATGGGAATGAACTCGTCCGGCATGATGAGCCCACGCGTGGGGTGGTTCCAGCGGACCAGGGCTTCCACTCCTTCAATTTCGCGGGTTTCAAGCCTGATGATGGGCTGGTAGTAGAGCACCAGCTGGGAGCCGGCGATGGCCTCTTTGAGCTCGCCCACCAGCTGGTTCCGCATTTGCCGGGCAAGCAGCATGTCGGGAGCGAATACCTTGAGCTTGCCTCGTCCGTCCGCCTTGGACTCGTACATGGCGATGTCCGCTTCCATCATGAGCTCTTCGGCCCGCTGGCCCGGATCGGCCATCCGGAGCCCCATGCTGACCCCGCAGTGGAGGTGTTGGCCCTCAATCTCCATTAGTCCCACCACGGCGGCGAGGATTCGGTTGCCAATGGCGCTGGCCTCCGCAGGCGTCACCTCAGGAAGGAGGACAGCGAACTCATCGCCGCCCATGCGGGCCACCATGTCCTGTTCGCGGACCGCGCCGCTGATACGGTTCGCCACTGTTTCCAGGACTTTGTCACCGATGGTGTGGCCGAGGGAATCGTTGATGGCTTTGAAGCCGTCCATATCCAGCAGGAGGATCGCCGGCCGTTTGTTGCCTTGCACGCCGTTCGCTTGGGCCTCGTTAAGGGCGGCGGCGAAAGCGGAGCGGTTGTTCAGCCCCGTCAGCGGATCGGTCATGGCCATGCGTTGCATCGCAAGGTGTGCGTCATTAAGTTGCTGTGTACGGGCTTGCACCCTTTGCTCCAGCTCTTCATAGACGATCTGTAGATCTTCGGCCAGGAGGTTGGTGCCCATGATCACTGCGTCAATCTCGTCGCGCGCCTCGGAGACCCGGATCCGGGTGTTCAGGTCGCCGGCCGCCAACCTGACGATGCCTTCCAGGAGCAGCCCTAAACGGGGGTCGTTCGCGGAGTACATTTCTGCGTCGGACATGCTCACTCCCCGCGCGGCCCGCCCCGGACGCTTTGCCGACGATGCTCGCGAACAGCCGCGCTGCGCTCGGGCAGGGCCGCTTGGTCGAAGAGCTTTGCTGCTTCTTCGAAAGCAGCCAGGCCTTCTTCACGTCGCCCGGATGCCAGCAGGGTACGTCCGAAAAGGAAATGAGCTTCGGCGGATGTTTGGGTAGCAAGAATGGAGGAACGTGAGCAAAGGGGTTCGAGGATCGCCAGGGCTTCCTGCATATCGCCGGCGAGGTAATTCCAATGGGCACGGACCAAGGACATTTCCAGATGGTCCCGCTCGGAACCGCCCACAATGTCGGTAGCGAGCTCTGCCCTTTCAATGCAGCGGAGGGTGGCGGCGTCGCCGAGTTTTGCCTGCAGCCGCATTTCCGCTGAGGCGCGGTTGAAACGAGCCCACAAATCAACGTCTTTTGACGGTGAAAGCCTCTCGGCGGCCAGATCGTGGTACCGGCCTCCATCCGTCACGCGGTCAGCCAGGAAGGCAACGTTTCCGATCACCCAGTAGCCCTTGCCCGCGGTGTCTTCATCAATGTCATCAGAAATCAAGGTCTCCAGAACGAGGCATTCCCGCCACGCATCATCCAGCAGCCGGCTCTCAGCCAGGGCCGCGATGAGGGCACGCTGGGCCAGGACCTGAACGTAGAGGAGGTCCGGGTCCGTGGCAGCGAGTTTTGCGGCGTCAGCAGCCATGGTTGCGGCTTCGGCAAGCCGGCCGAGGCCTTGCAGCCCGATGGCCACCATTGTTCCGGCCTTGGCACCGAGCTCGGCTGAGGAAGCTGTCAGGTTGTGGTCATTGAGGGAGGTCGCCAGCGCGAGGTATTCCTCGATGCTTCCTTGATCACGGAGGCACTCCGCTTGCAGGTAGCGCATGTTCCACCAGGCCTGTTCGTCTCCGGCGTCCCGGGCGAGTTCAGCCGCCTCCGCAGCCATTCTGAAGGCCTCGTCAAAGTCCCGCGCCTTCCATTTGGCGCGTGCATTGAGTCCGGCAACTAGGTGGGAGGCCAAGTGAGGACTTTGCATGTGCCCATTATCCATGTCATTGCGGAAGAAAAGCTCGTATAGTTTGCCCCGTGACTTTATTCAAGTCACAGTCAACAAATTCGCATCAGTACGAAAGGGCATAGCGGATGAAAAAATTTGCGGCAACCCTGCTCATGGCGGTGGTTCTGGCAGTAACAGGATTCGCTGCTCCGGCTAATGCCGAGCCTACGCAGGACAGCACGGCAATCGGTTGGTGGCCGAACAGCACCACCACAGGTAAGACGAACACCACCAGCATCGGTTGGTGGCCGAACTAAACATTGGGGGAGTGCCTCTCAAGGCCTCATAAGCTAAATTGATGCCCCGGGCTGCTGCCCGGGGCATCAGTTTTGTTTCTCTGCATGTCGAGCATTAGTGACCGCAGAGCACATCTTCGGCGCCTGACAATGACATTGCTGTCACAGCCGCGGGAACCGCAGCCGAAACCGGTCACTCGCCGGCAGCCGGCCTATGGTCCTCCCACGGGCAACTCCACGGACACCGTGGTCCCGGACCCCAAGATGGAGTCGAACGCCATGCGACCCATGTGGCGGCTGATGATGTCGTTGGCAATCGCCAGCCCCAATCCGCTGCCCGGTACGGCCGCAGAGGTGGCGTTCGAGGCGCGGTAGAAGCGCGTCAGGATGTGAGGGAGATCGTGTTCCGGGATGCCCAGGCCATTGTCTTCGATCTGGACCAGGGCTGCCCGTCCGCCATTCTCGGAAGCTGCCATGGCACTGGTGATGCCAACACGGCCGCCCTCGGGAGTGAACTTGATGGCGTTGGCCACGATGTTGGTGAACACCTGTTCCAGCTTTGCTTCATCGGCAGTGACCTCAATGTCCTCGGTCGCCTCCGTGAAGGACACGGAAACGTGGCGCGACTCTGCCAACGGGCGGAGAGTTGCCACCACCACCTGCAGGAGCTTGTCGATATCAACCGGCTTGAGGTCCAGGTTGCTGCCGTCCTGCATGGAGACCGTGAGCATGTCCTCAATCAGCCTGCGCAGGCGGTCCGAGTTCCGGGCAATGACGTCCAGCATTTTCCTGATGCCCTCGGGGACCGGGCCGCCGGAGCCGTCTTGGATCATGTCCAAGTAGGCGGTGATGGAGGTGAGGGGCGTCCGTAGCTCATGGTTTACGGTGGCTAGGAAATCTGTTTTCGCCTTGTCCAGTTGCCTCAGCTGGTGCAGGACGCGTTGCTGGGCGCTGATGAGGTGGCCTTGGATGAGCCCATGGGCTACGTTCCCGGCCACGTGCTGCATCAAGGCGATCTCGGGACGCGTCCAATCGTGCCGCTCCTGCACAGTGGACAACAGGATGATGCCCATGGCGGAGGCGCCTTCGCCAACAGGGAGCAGCACAGTGGATACGGGTTTGAGTTCGCCGGACCACTCGCGAAGTGCATTGGCGATCTTCGAGTCAGGATCTTCCCGGTGGTCCGCGACAGCGAGGACGTCCGCTTCTGCCCACAGCCGGTTGGCTGTCTCGGTGATGATTTTTTCGCTCTCGCCCAGCCTGGCCGGCAGCAGTGGAAGTCCCGGACGGTTCCACTGCGCACGGATGCTGGGGACCCGTTCATCGCGGAAGGTGGCGAACCAAACATGGTCCGCGCCCAAGGCCTCGCCAAAACCGCGAACCACGTGCTCTGCGATCAGCTGCGGGTCATTGGTTTGCCGGATTGCCGAAGAGACGTTCCGGAGGCTTTCCCGGAGTGCTTCGATTTCGCTACGGGAACGTGCGCGCTCCTTTGCGCGACCGATCAAGGTTGAAACCCTGTGTACGAGTTCCCCGGGACGAACCGGGTTGATGACGTAGTCTGCTACGCGCCAGGACTCCACTTCCTCAAGGTTTACAGACTCCTGAGCATCAAGAAGCAGCAGTACAGGAACCCCTGGGCGGCCAAGTCCGTGAGCGAGGGCGTTCTCCGCCACCACAACTGAGGGGTGGTGTTGCTGGAGATGCAAGGCCATGGAGGCGGTGTCCGTGGCAGGGAAGACCTGGAAGCCCGCTCCATGGAGCACGGACGTGGTGGCCGCCAGGCGGTCATGGTTTGAGTCCGCCACCACAACCGAACGGGATGCATGCGTTTCACCGGCAACGGTCTCGCCCACTGCGCCCCTTCCGTTCCACCATCGGTTCACAATATTTCACGATTTGGCAACACCTTATCAGCGGCATAGCGGCCAGTGGCCGCCGAACTGTAAACAGGCTTTTTGAGTCGTGGGACACACCTTTACTTTGACTGCCGGATTCGACAGCCTTGAGAGAGTGAGTGTGGGGGTCCGTTCCGGATTTCCTCCGCAGTTGTTTAGGAAAAGTGCGAGGAGAATTGTGGACCACCCAGCGACACCGCAAGAACACCAACAGGTGGAATTCGAGCTGGTACTCGAAGAGTCTGGGATCCTGCGCCTGACGTGGCCGCGTGGCGCCCGGATCAAGGAGTCGGATGCCCAAAGGGCCATGGACAGGGTCAACGAACTTTGCGGCCCGGACCGGCATCCCATGATTGTTGACATGGCCACCACCGACGACGTCACCAGGGGTGCCCGATCAGTGTTTGCCAAACCCTGCCAAGCTTCCCGCATCGCCTTGTGGGGTTCGTCCCCGGTGGACAGGGTCATCGCCAACTTCTTCCTTGGCATCATGAAGCCGCCGTGCCCCACCCGGTTCTTCACTTCCGAAACAGAAGCGTTGGAGTGGCTGGTGGAGGCATAACGCCCCATATATTTGGAGGATGTTCACCGCGCTCAGGAAATACCTGCTGATACCTCGCCTCATCAGGCTGTCCTCGGCCGCACCCAAGGACCCCCTCACAGCCTGGGACCAGTATTGGGGTAACGTCCGTTCAACCGGTGCCACGGGCGATGTCCTGTGGGATTCGGGAAGCGCCCATGAACTCAATGGCTATCTCCCCACGCTGAAGCAGCTGGACCCCACACTGCCGGTAGTTGACGTAGGGTGCGGAAACGGCAGCTTTACCCGACTATTGGCAGAGCATTTCCCTCATGCGCTGGGGCTCGACTACTCCGCCAACGCTGTGGACCGCGCGCGCCAGGAGGCAGCCGGGATCACGACGGCGTCATTCGCCGTGTGCGACATGACGGCGCCTGACGCTGCCCGGACGGTAGCGACGGCCCTTGAAGCGGCGGGTTGGCCCGGGGACGCAAACGTGTTCATCCGAGGTGTCCTGCACGTACTCGACCGCAGCGGCCAGTCCGCTTTGGCCGCAAACCTGCTGCCCGTCGTCGGGAACCGTGGAGGCGTTTTTCTGGCCGAGACCAACTTCCCCGGCACGCCTGTGGACTACGTCAGTCACCTCGGGGCAACCCGAAACTCCATTCCAGCGCCGCTTGAGGGGGCGATCCGGGGACTGCCTATGCCTGGCCGGTTCGGTGCCGCACAACGTGCCAAGGCCTTCCCGACGGCGGACTGGGACCTTGTGGAAGAAGGCTCAGCGAGCATCGAGACGCGTCCGCTGAGCAATCCGTCGGCCCCGGACCTCATCCCGGGCTACTACGCGCTGCTCCGGGCCCGCCGAGCATAGCTACTTGAGGCCGGCGCCCGGAAGCAGCCCCGTGGCACCGAGGGAATCGGCTACGAAAGCGTAGTCCCAGGCCCGCTCGCGCCACTGCACGTACCGGCCCGATGCGCCTCCATGGCCACCGTCCATTTCGATCTTCATGACGATCGGCTCGGTCCCCGTGGACGCAGAGCGCAGGGCCTGGACCCACTTGGCGGGCTCCACGTAGAGCACACGCGTGTCGTTGAAGGAGGTCACAGCTGCGATCTTGGGGTAGGCCACGGTCCCCACGTTCTCGTAGGGAGTGTAGGACTTCATGTACGCGTAGGCCTCGGGGTCCGTGATGGGGTTGCCCCATTCCTCCCATTCCAGGGCGGATAGCGGAAGCTCAGGATCCAGGATGGTGGTCAAGGCGTCCACGAACGGCACCTGCGCCACTATGGCCGCGTACTTTTCCGGGGCCATGTTGGCGACTGCGCCCATGAGCAGGCCGCCGGCGGATCCACCCATGGCAGCGATGCGCGCAGGGTCCACCCAGCCGGAGTCTGCCAGCCAGTCAGTAGCTGCGATGAAGTCCGTGAAGGTGTTCTTCTTGGCGAGCTTCTTGCCGTCCTCGTACCACTTGCGTCCCAGTTCACCGCCGCCGCGAATGTGGGCGATCACCATGACGATTCCGCGGTCCAAGAGGGACAAACGGGCCACGCCGAAGCCAGGATCCATGCTCATTTCGTAAGAGCCGTAACCGTAAACCAACCCGGCGGCTTTGCCATCCTGCAGGACCGAGGCATGACGCAGCACTGACAGGGGGACCTGTGTGCCGTCGTCGGCAGTGGCCCATTCACGGGTGGCAACGTAGTCGGAAGAGGAGTAGCCGCCCAGAACCGGGCTTTCCTTGCGGAGCAGCAACTCACCGCCAGGCTGTTCTGCCGTGGGCAGGACGAAGTCGTAGACGCGCGACGGCGTGAAGTAAGAGGTATAGCCCATGCGGATCACCGGGGCTTCGTAATCGGAGCCGGATACACCCGCGGTGTAAAGCTCCTCATCGAAGGCAGGCTCCACGGGCATTCCTTGAGCAGCTGTGCCCAGGCCTGCCAGCGGGAGCACCTGCACGCGCTCGATTGTGTCCTTGCGGACGGACAACACCAGGTGCGTGGAGGTTACGCCCGCACCGTTGACGCGAACGTCGTCTGAATGTTCGACGACGGTCCGCCAGTCCTGCCCGGCGAGCGGCTTGGAGAGCTCTGCAGGATCCACCAGGCTCACCATCGAATTGATGGCGCCCTTGTTGTGGGTCACGAGCAGGGTTTCCTTCCCGTCAAGGAGGAAAGGCTCAGCCTCATAGAGGACGTGGTGGTCGCGGGAAATGACGGTGCTCAGGCCGGCGTCGTAGTCGTCGAAGCGAAGCAGCCGGGTTTCACTGAACTCGGAGCAGCCGATGCCAAGCACCAAATGGCGGCGGTCGGAGGAGAGATCGAAGCCGAGCCACATGGCGACGTCGTCCTCCTGGTAGAGGACCTCATCATCAGCCACAGGCGTGCCCAGGACGTGGGCCTTGACTTGGTAGGGTCGCCACGAATCATCCACCACTGTGTAGAAGAGCCTGGTCCCGTCCGGGGAGAACGCCACCCCGTAGAAGATGTCCTCTATGACGTCCGGGAGGAGCTCGCCGGTCCTCAGATCCTTGATCCGCAGGGTGAAGCGTTCGTCTCCGGAGTTGTCCACAGCGTAGGCGTAAAGGTTGCCGTCGATTGTCACGGCGGCACCACCCACGCTGAAGAACGGCTGGCCCTCTGCTTCAACATTTCCGTCCAGGAGCACCTGCTCGCCGGGAAGCTCAACGCCGGCTTCAACCGCAGGGGGAGTCCAGTCCGCCACGGGATCGCCCGTGTTGGCGGCCAGGACGCGGCACTGGATGCTGTACTCCTTGCCCTCCACTGAGCGGCTGTAGTACCACCAGCCATCCTTGCGGCTGGGCACCGATAGATCCGTCTCCTGGGTACGGCCCTTGATCTCCTGGAACATCGCGTCACGGAGCGGTTCCTGGTGCGCCGTCAATGCTTCCTGGTAGGCATTCTCTGCTTTGAGATGGTCAACAACCTCGGAGGATTCTTTGTCCCTGAGCCACTCATAGTTGTCCACAAAGACATCGCCATGATGTTCGCGGCGGGTAGGGATCTGCTTGGCGCGAGGAGGCTGGAGAGTGGGTTCCTTAGCAGCGGCAGGCGCGGAAGACGTGTGGCTCATGTGGCCACTCTATAGACGGGCTCTGACACAGAACCAGCAATTTCGCTCAGAGCGCCCGGGACCGCCTTTGCAGTGAGAGTAATCCATGACATGGACCACAACGCCCGGATTCGCGTCATGACTTGCGTGGTAACTCCACTGCATATATTGCGAGCACGAATTTAGTCCCCGTTCCCGGATATTGGAGGTTCAGATGGTTCCGCTTCACGCGCACAGTGTCCATGTCGGCAAAAGGGGTCGTCTGCAAGCACGGCGACATCCAGACTCGTTGCGTCGCTCCCACGTAGACCTCGAAGTCATCATTCCTGCCTACAACGAGGCAGGAAGAATTGCCAGCACACTGATGCAAACAGTGGACTTCCTGGCCGCTCAACCGTGGTCTTCGCGCATTGTGGTGGTGGATAACGGCAGCGTGGATGAGACTGCTGCGGTCGTCCGCCAAATCTCCCGGGAAAAGGGAGATGCAGTGCCAATCTCAGTGCTGGGGTGTTCCCGTCGTGGCAAAGGGGCAGCTGTCCGCCGTGGCCTCCTCAGCGGGACGTCCAGGTTCACGGGCTTCTTTGACGCCGACCTGGCCACGCCGCTGGCAACGCTCACTGAAGCCATGGAGCATCTCGCGGGCGGCGCTTCCGCGGTTATCGCTTCCCGTCACGCCCCGGGATCCACCTTTGTTGTGCCCCAGCACATCGGGCGCCGAATGGGCGGCACGGCCTTCCGGGCTCTGACCAAATCCAAGGTCAAAGGCATTCAGGACACCCAATGCGGCTTCAAGTTTTTCGAACGGGATGCCCTCACCGCTGCCATGGTGCAGTGCCGCAGCACAGGTTTCGCCTTCGACGTGGAACTGCTTCTTCGGCTCCAGGACAACGACGCCAGCATTGTGGAACTGCCCGTGGCCTGGACCGATGGAGCCGAGTCCACGTTCCGCCCCTTCCAGGACGGAGTGGCCAGCTTCGCCTCGGTGATTCAACTTCAGAAAGCAACATCGTGACGGACGGCTCAACTGACATGAACTCCCCAACCCAACTCGCTGGAAAGCACGTACTGGTGCTCAACTGGCGCGATGTTAAGCACTCCCAAGCCGGCGGCGCCGAGCAGTACATGCATGAGATCTCCCGCAGATGGGTGGACAGCGGAGTTCGTGTCACGTGGTTTACGGGCCGGGACACCGGCCAGTCAGCCGAGGAGACCATTGACGGCATCCGAATATTGCGAGGTGGGGGAGCACTCTCCATCTACGGGCAGGCGGCAATGAGGCTCCTGCGTGCCAGCGGCCAGTTCGACGCCGTGGTGGATTGCCAAAACGGAATTCCGTTCTTCTCTCCGTTGTTTCTGCGCGGGGACATCCCGATCGTGCAGCTGGTCCACCACGTTCACCAAGAGCAGTTCCGCACCCGGTTCTCCCCGCCCATGGCCGCCGTCGGCCGCTTCCTCGAAAGCAGTGGCGCCAAGACGGTGTACGGGCAGCGCGCCATCGTCGCGGTATCGCCCTCAACCCGGATGGAATTGCGAAAGCTTGGATTCAGGGGACCCATCCACGTGGTGCCGAACGGTACCATCGACATTCCGCCGACGGTTGCCGCGCGGGCCGCTGAGCCGACCATCGCCGTCGTGAGCCGTTTGGTGCCCCACAAGCGACTGGACCTGCTGCTGGGCCAGTTCGCCGTGGCGGCGCGGAGACTTCCCAACTTGCGCATGGACATCGTCGGGGACGGTCCCGAACGGGCGCGGCTGCAGCAACTGGCCATGGACCTCGGCCTGGATCACGCCATCACCTTCCACGGATACCAACCCAACGAGGTCCGTGACAACCTGTTGAGCCGGGCATGGATGACTGCCACCACGTCGGCATCGGAAGGCTGGGGTTGTTCAGTAATCGAAGCCGCAGCTTGGGGCGTGCCGTGCTTGGCGTTGCGGGTTCCGGGAATCAGGGATTCGGTAGTAGACGGCCGTACAGGATGGCTTGTGGACCATCCCACGGACTTCGGATCTGCCATGGTTCATGCGATCAACGAGTTGAGCGAACCCGAGGCAGCCATCATCGTCTCCGGTGAGTGCCGTGAATGGGCCCGCTGCTTTACCTGGGACCGCAGCACCATGTTGCTCACAGGGGTGCTCCTTGAGGAAGCGAAGATGCGTCGTGACGGCGGAGACCCACGTGCTTTCCACTCGGACTTGTCCACCCTGATTCAATTCGAAGTCCCTGCGCAGTCCGAAGTCACTGGCAGCGTTGATTTCACAGCCGCCCTGAGGCCGACCGACGAGTATGCGCTGGCCGACGATCACGTATCCATCATCATGAAGGGCCGGGATGAGTTCGAGGCCTTTGCCGCGATGAAGAAGATCGGCGTGGCCGCTGCCGACATCCGATCAGCAGGCCGCAGCACCCTGCTTGCCGGACCGGGTAGTGTCTTCGTCCCGGCCGAAGCCATCGATGGCCAGTAACGGTAGCTGATCAGTGGATTTATCCGAACAAGCCATAACCACCGCAGCGGGCATGAGGCACAGGGCTGAAAGCAGGGAAAGGACACCGGATCAAGACGTTAACATAGCTCAAAACAGTGGCTTCCTCGCTGTGTCCGCCGGACTGGTGGGCGTGGTGAGCTACGCGTGCACCCTGCTTATGGCCAACATGCTGGGGACAGCGGATTACACACAGTTTGCGGCCGCCGCGATGATCCTTGGCGTTGTGGGGATCGTGGCCAACGCGATGGTTCCGCTTCCTCTCTCGCATGTGGTTGCGGTGCATCCGGCAGGCTCCGAAGAGCGGCGGAACGGCGTGGCCTTCTCCGTCTTCGTGTCCTGCCTGGCGGGTGCCGCCGCAGCCGCCATTACCGGCGGCGTAACTCTCGCGCTTGCCACTCCCGTCCTGGCAGCAGCGGTGGCTCTGGCAGCCTTTGTCATTTTCGTTGTGAATGCGCCCGCCGGGTGGCTTCAGGGCGAACTCCGCTTCACGTGGTACGCAGTGTCAACCATCGGCGAGGTTGTCTTGCGGTTGATCTTCAGCCTGCTGGTGATCGTGATGGCATGGGGTGCCGGGGGAGCTGTCCTCGGTTTTGTCGTGGGGTGCCTGGCGCCGCTGGTGGTGCCGTGGTCGTTCTATCGGGATCTCCGCTGGCGTCCGCGGGTGTTGCTCGAGAAGTGGCGATGGGCCGAAACCAGCGATATCGCGTCGGTTCTGTGCGTCGTCTCCGTGCTGGTGGGGATCGACGTCGTAGTGGTCGGCTTTCTGGACAATGGCTCGGCTGAGGCGGCAGGTTTCCAAGCGCTCGCCACCATTGCAAAGGGGCCCGTTTACGTGGCTGCGGGAACGGCGCTGGTGGCATTTCCGCTGCTTCGCACCCCTGGAGTCAAGGTCAGCGCGGTGCTGGGCGCTTCCTTCGCCTCGTTCGGGCAGCTTGTGGTGGTGGCCTTCGCCATCATCGCCACGGCACCGCCCCTCATGTCCGGCGTCATTGTTCCGCAGAAGTATCACGGCTCCCTTGGGCTCCTGCCATGGCTGGCGGCGTCCGGCCTCGGTTATGCCGTCCTGATGGTGCTTGCCACCATCCTCCTTGCCATGCGTGCCTATCGCCGCTGCCAAATCGGCCTTGCTTGTGCTTGTCTTCTGGTGATCGGCGGACTGTGGATCGGCTGGCAGACGAACGCCGTCTCGGGAATGGCTGTGGGATCTGCCGTCGGTGCGGTCACTGCTGGCTTGGTCCTGACACTGTTGGCGCGTCCCGTGCTGGCGTCTGCCAACCCGGGAAAGGGGACGGGCAGGTTCGCCATCCTGGCGTTGGCCCTGATCGTGGTCCTTGCAGGCGCCGCCCACCTGCACCCCTTGCTCTGGTTGCTTCTCGCCGGCATCAGCGGTGTCACCGTTCTTGCCCATCAGCGCGGAATCCTGCCGCACAAGAACGACTTCAGGATCTCCCGTCGTCGGCAGGTTGGCAGACGCAGCAAAAGTCCAGGCCGCCGGTCCAAGCCTGAATCAGCCGACATCAGTCCGCTTCCAGCCTGGGTAATCCGGGCGCTTTCGTGCAACCTGACCGCATTCGTCGCTGTGGTTGCTGGCGCGTTCGGTGTTCGTGCCCTCGGCCTCGAGCGTGGCTTCGAGGTGTGGGTAGACGAGATGCTCTATGTCCGGTTGGGTGAGTCCGTAGCCGCCGGTGAATTCCCCACTTTGCCTGATGGCCCGTTCTTCCTCCACCCACCCGGCTATTTCCTGTTGGAAGCCGGGGTCGTCCATATTTTCGGAGTTACCGGTGAGATCATCGAGGTGACCCTTCAACTGCGTTGGCTCAACGCCCTGATGGGTGCAGCGACAGTAGGGCTGGGCTTCCTGTTGGTACGCAAGCTGGCCACTCCGACCGCGGCGTGGCTCACGGCCGTGCTGCTGGCATTCGAACCGTTCATCCTGCGGAACAACAGCCATGCATTCCTCGAGACCTCGGCCATGGTGCCGGGGCTTGCCGGATTGCTGCTTCTGGTCTCTACCAAGGAGCCGAAGAGCAGGCTGCATTCCTTCCTCAGGCTTGCAACAGCGGGGCTCTTGCTGGGGTATTCCATTCTCTGCAAGGACTTTTTCTTCATCTGCACCGTGGCCCCGGTGGTTGCGGCCATGGTGTGGAAGAAGACGTACCCGTGGCGACAGGGGCTTGTGGTCACAGCCTTTGGCTTCGTGCCCTACGTGATCTACCTGATTGTGGTCGCTGTGCACGGTCACTTCCCCAGTTGGGTGTGGGCCAAGACCAATGGGTTGGTGCGCATGTCCGGCGTGGAGAAGAGCACGGGGTTCACCTCTGAGGGATCGCCCAGCATTCTGTCCCGGCTCGTTGAACAGAGCGGGCACTTCGGGACCAGCTACATCCTGCTGGGGCTATGCCCCGTGGTTGGCTTGCTGTTGTGCTTCAGCCACCACGCGGGCCGGCGCCTGATTGGACTGGCCGGCTTGGCCCTTGGAGCTGCAGGGGCGTATAGCGCTTTGTTTGGCACTTTCGAGGAACAATACGGATACGGCGTCATGGTTGCCGGAGCTATTTGTTCGGTCTTGGTGGTGGTGGAAATTCGGGAGAGGTACCCGAGAACCCGCAATACCTTGGCCATCATCAGCGTGTGCTACGTGGTATTGACCGTGGTACTGGGCCTTCGCACAGCCCTAACTGTGGACAACGGCTTCGTCCGGGCTAATGACTGGGTGCAGGCCAATCTCCCTGCCGACGCTCGGATTAGTGTTACCAACAGCACCGGGCATTTTGCCTACATGCATGACCCCCGGTTTGGGATCTGGCCTTCGGCACCGTTGATGAAGCAGAACGGCGTTAGCTACATCCTCACCCAATCCAAGCCCACCAGCCAAGGCTACGGCTACGCCAACCCCACCATGCTGGCTTGGCTAAAGGACCACGCAACTCCCATGGTCACAACGCCCGGCCCCACCAACGGTGAAACCACTATCTGGTACGTGGATCCCACTGCCCTTGATGCAGCTGCTGCGGCCAACATCGGAGTGCCTTCCAAAGACTTCGGGACGGAAAGATAAAGATGAGAGTTTTGCATTTGGGCTTTGAAGATCCGCGCATGCCCGGGGCAGGCGGGGGATCTGTGAGAACCCACGAGATCAACCGCCGACTGGCCACGAAAGGGTTCCACGTCACCGTGCTGACCACCCGCTATCCGGGCTGGCAGGAACGCGTGGAACACGGTGTGCACTATGTGCCCATCGGGTTCGGAACGGGCGGTAACCGCCTGTCCAGGCTGGTGGCGTATGTGGCCCGGCTGCCCTTCGAGGTTCGGAAGCGTCGGTTAATGGCTGACTTGGTGGTGGAGGATTTCTTCGCCCCGTTTTCCACCATGGCCGCTCCCCTCTGGACCAAGCGCCCCACCATTGGTGTTGTCCAGTGGCTTCATGCCAGGGATAAAGCCCGGCAGTACAAGCTGCCCCTGCATTGGATAGAGCGACTGGGCGTGCGGAAGCACCGCAGGCTCATCGCGGTTTCGCAAGGCATTGGAGATCGGTTGAAAGAACTGAACCCGGACCTGCACGTGGACGTTATAAGCAATGGCGTAGATCCCGGAGTGTGGGACAACGAACCCCGGCTGGGGAAGGACGTCCTCTTCGTCGGACGCCTCGAGTACGGGCACAAGGGCTTGGATCTCCTTCTGGAAGCCTGGGCGCAGGCCTGCGAGAGGGTTGAGGGCAATCTGCTGATCGCAGGCACGGGCCCGGACGAGGAACGGTTGCGAGCATCAATCCAAGAGGCCGGTCTCTCCGAGCGCGTCCTGATGCTCGGGTGGCTGTCCGGGGACAAGAAGTTCCAAGCGCTCAGCGATGCCCGGCTTCTGGTGGTGCCTTCGCGGCACGAGACGTTCGGCTTGGTGGCCATCGACGCACTGGCAGCGGGTACTCCGGTTATTGCCTTCGATATCCCCTGCCTGAGAGAGATCATCCCGCCGGGGACGGGTTGGATCGTCGAGGCCTTCGATGTTCTGGCACTAGCCGATGAAATTGCCTCCCGTTACTCCCAAACGGGGCTGGAGCACGTGGCTGAGCAAGGGCGGAAGTTTGCCGCCGGTTACAACTGGGACGCGCTCGCAGACAAGCAGGCGCAGGCCTATCACATGGCGCTCACAGAACTGAACAGCCCTCAACCCCGGCGGCCACAAGCCGACCACACCGAAAGGGCTTGAATGCCGCTCCGATCACGAATCGAACATTCAATGGCGGGCGACGCCCCCTGGCTGTTCCTGTCACCCCATCTTGATGATGCAGTCCTGTCATGCGGTGCGCTTATTGAAGCCCAGGCCCAGGGGCGGCAGATCATCGTCGCCACGCTGTTCACTGAGGCACTGCCGTCACCCCACACCCGGGCAGCCCGGTCCTTCATGCGTCAATGCACCGTTCCGGACGCTGGTGAATTGTTCCAGGCCAGGCGGTCGGAGGACCGTGCCGTGCTGCGGGACATGGGAGTTCAATCCATTCACCTTGGTGAAGTGGACGCGCTGTTTCGACGACGACGCAAGCCACCGGTGCTGGGAAGCAGCGCCTGGGAAAGGCTGCTCCCGGAGCTCACCCACCGCTATCCCACGTACCGGTTCGACATCGCGCTGGGAAGGATCGCCAAGGGTGATCGAGCACTCATCCGCCAACTCCGCTCTGACGTCGCCGGACTCATGGCACAAACCCAAGCTGAGCTGTTGTTTTGCCCGGCAGGGGTGGGGAAGCATGTGGACCACCTGATCACCCGGGAGGTAGGCGAAGGACACCCGGAAAACGTGGTGATGTATTCAGACTTCCCCTATGACCTGGCTGGCGGCCCGGATAATAAGCACATGTCCAGGATGGGCTTTGTGCCGTGGGCCTGGGACACGGGACTCGAGGCAAAGCCCGGGCGGATCAGGCAATATCCCACGCAGGCAGATGCCCTGTTCCCCACCGGGGAGATTCCCGTGAAACCGGAAACTTACTTTGTGCCCGGACTTATTACCGGCAGTGCATGACGACTACTGGTGAGGCCGGTGAGGTATCCCGGCCGAGGAATCGAGCGCGGAAGTCTGCCCGTGCCTCACAGAGGGCGTTGCGGGGACACTTGTGGTTTGCAGTCCTTGTAGGTTTGTTGGCCGCGGTCTTCCGGATGTTCGGTGTTCAACGGGCCAATGACGTCTTCATTGACGAAGTAACCTACGCAGATATTGCAAGGCAAATAGCGGATGGGCACATGCCATCAATCTTTGGCACCCCATTTTTCCTGCACCCTCCAGGCACATACGCCCTTAACGCTGTGGTCATCCGCGCGTTGGGCCTGGAAGGCCACTCCACCGATTTGGTGTTGCAGTTGCGCTGGGTCAATAGTGTCCTCGGAGCAGTTGCGGTGGTTATCTGTTTCCTGTTGGTTCGCCGTTTAGTGGGTGTTGGACCTGCTGTTGTGGCTGGCGTCATCCTGGCCAGTGACCCGTTTGTCCTTCGCATGGATGGGCGGTTGATGATGGAAACTCCAGCCGGCATGGGAGTCCTATCGGGATGGTTATTGGTCCTGTTGCTGCTCGATCGTACGCCGGGACGGAGCCGTTTATGGCTTGAAATCAGCGCCGGAATTGTCTTCGGACTGGCCATCGTTATGAAAGACATGACTGCAGTGTTCACTGTGGTTCCGTTACTTGCCGCGGTGGTCTGGCGCAGGACAGTGCCCCTCCAAACAGCCTTGCGAATCCTCGCATGCTCCACAGTTCCCTATCTGATTTATCTGGGTTTGATCGCCGCCAGCGGGCTGTTTCCGCAGTTCATGGAACAGAAATCGGTGGGTGTCCTACGAATGATGGGCGTCGTTCAGATGACCGGATTCAACTCAGTCCACAGCGTGAGCCTCGCAGAGCGGCTCCTTGACCTGGCTGGCCGCTTCGGCACCAGCTATCTGCTTCTGGGGCTTTCCATCGTGGCGGGAGCAGTGACTGCTATGTCTCCGCTGGTGGAACGGCGGGCAATTGGTTTGTTTTCGCTTGTTACCGGCTTGGTGGGTCTCTACTCCGTCTTCTTCGGGGCGGCAGAGGAACAATTTGGCTACTGTGTGGTGCTGGCTGCCCTGGTCTCGGTGCCCGTAGCCGCTGTGATGGTGGTGAAATGGCGGCCCCGCCTCAGGGGGATCGTCATGGCCGCCACAGTAATCATGACCATGCTCAGTCTTTTTCTGGGTGTTCAGGCAAGATCAGTAGTCGATGACGGGCTTGTCCGTGCTCGGGAGTGGATGAACGCCGAATTGCCGCCGTCCTCCAAAGTGGGTTTGACGTCAGTAACCGGTGAGTTCGCCCTTATGCCGCATGAGGGGTGGGAGGTCCTGCCATCCTTGCAGTCTCTGCACGACCGCGATGCCCAGTATGTCCTGACACAGGGGAGGCAATTGAGCGAGGGATACGGCTTCGCTGCACCTGAGTTCCTGGACTGGCTGCAGGACAACGCCCAACCGGTTTTCACCTTCAGGGGACCGACTTCAGGCGACACCGTTGTGTGGCAATTGGACCGCGCAAAGCTGGACGCTGCAGTCGCAGGAGGGCTGAATTTCCCTCCCGTGAGCGGCGGATACCCGTGAGAAGCATGCTTCGTGTTGCATTGGTGTTCATAACAACATCTGTAATCGTCGGCTGCAGTGGGGCGACCCAGCCGGCGCCGGAGCACATGTATTTCGGTGTTCTGGGCGCCACATGCACCTCCGCACGCCTCGCTGCACTTCACGATGCCGGAGTTTCCGTCGTGGAGTTACCTTTGGCATGGGATCGGTACCAGCCGGGAGCCGGACGAGTGGACCATCATTACGTTGCAGAGGTTCGTGAACGCCTCAACAGTTGCCGTGGGGCCGGTATGGCCGTGGTTCTGTCCCCGGGCCTGCATTACCCGCCTGATTGGGTAAGAGGTCTGGCCGGAGGTGTGCTGAGGGGAAGCGGCGGCGGAGTCCCAAAGGAGGAGGGGGCCGAGCTCGTATTCAGTGCCGCGGCGAGGGATGCGGCGCAAAAGTACTTGGCCCTTGTTGCGTCGGACCTAGGGTTTGAGGGCATAACAGCAATACGAGTCGGGACGAATGCCAGCGGGGAGTTGGGATACCCAGGGCCCGGTGACGGTGGAAATGAACGCGAGTACTGGGCATTTGGTGACGCTCCCCAGTACGGCATCGGTTTGGCAGAGGGCGTTGCGCCTTCCCCCATGCCGGGGTGGATTCCGGGTTCCAGTTCATGGCATGGGCGGCCGGTAACTGCCGAGCAGGTCCAACGGTGGTGGGACTGGTATTCCGGATCTACGGTGGACGCAGCCGTATGGCAGATAAGCGAGCTACGGAGACTTGGCTATCAAGGGCGCGTGCATGTTCCGGTAGCGGGCCGCGGAGTCTTGCTGAAAGACAAAGCAAAAGCCATAGAAGGAGGCTTGGATGGCCGGGCCAATCCGGACGGCGCCCAGGAACGCGGCTTGGACTATTCTGCTCAGTTCGCTGCGCTCGCAACGTTGCCGGGCGTGGACGTGGACTTCACCGGCTTGGATGACGTGTCGGCCGTGAGAGCGGCCGCTGCCGTGCCCCGGCAAGACAGGTGCCTCCCCGACGACGACGAGAGCGTGCTGATGGATGACGTCTCACAGTGGTCCTCCCATAGGTACACGAGCGCCTTGGCCCGGCGAGCCGGGCTGGGACTGGTCGGGGAGAATCCTGGTCCTCCCGATGCACCATTCACCGGCGGCTCACCGCAATCACACAGCATTGGCGAACAACTGCGTACGGCTCCGGGGTACGCCGTGGAATGTGGGATGACGACGTTCCTTTTTGGCTTCGAAGAGAACCTCTTTGATGAGGAAGGCAACGGTCTCAGCACGGAGGACTACAAACAAGTCATCCAGCAGCTGAAGTCCGCGGCCAGGTCACTCTGAGCGGAGGGCATCGGCCAGGGACACCCGGTTCCGGCCGGAGGCTTTCGCTGCGTAGAGGGCAAGGTCGGCTTCCCGCAAAAGCTGCTCGGTCCCGGCGCGGTGCCCCTCCGTAAACGCGGAGATGCCCGCACTGATGGTCAGGACGCCGTCGGGATCGCCGGAGTGCTCGATCCGCAGGGATTGCACAGCAGACCGAACACGCTCCATGACCATTCGAGCGCCGGGAGCCTGCTGATCCCGCAGGACCAGCAGGAATTCCTCGCCGCCGAACCTGTACACGGCATCGGATTTCCGGACCTCGCCAGCCAGCGTCGAGGCAATGGCAACCAGTGCGGCGTCCCCGGCCTGATGGCCGTAGATGTCGTTGTAGCTCTTGAAGTTGTCCACATCCACCATGGCCAGGCAGTAGTTGTGCGCAGTCACGCCCCCTCCGTGCAGGGCGCCCAGATCTTCGGCCAACTTCAGCCGGTTGTGGAGCTTTGTAAGGGGGTCCGTGCGAGCCTGGTCACTCAGCGCGGAACGGTACCGGGCCAGATCTGCATGCAAAGAGGTGATGCGCTGGGCAGCCAGGAGCCTGATGTGCAGGCTGAACGGATCCAGGGGCTTGGTGACATAGTCGTCAGCTCCGGCTTCCATTCCGGCCAGTACGTCTTTCCGGGAACCGTGCGAGGTCACCAGGATCACGTAGGTATACCGGTCCTCTTCGGCCGCCCGAATGGCACGGCAAAGATCCAGTCCGTTGAGGCCGGGCATCATCAGGTCGGTCACAACAGCTTCCGGGCTGTGCTCCTTATAGAGCTGCCATGCCGAGTCGCCGTCGACGGCCACGATGCACTCGTGGCCGGACTGCTCGACGGCGGCCTTGGTGATCATCCGGGAGATCTGGTCGTCGTCAGCGATGAGAATTTTCACAGTGCTCCCGGAGAGTGTGCTTCAGTAAGTGTCTGCTCGAGTGCCTCGTCCACGAGGGCAAGTTCAGTGCGCAATTGGCCCAGCAGCAGCGGTCCGGAAGCTCCCAGTCCAGGTCCTGCGTCGCGTCCGAGCCGATCCAGTTCCTTGCATAGGGCGGCAGCGCCCACAGCTCCAATATTGGCGGCCGCACCCGCGAGTTTGTGTGCTGCCGCTTCCACATCCGCGGCTTGTCCGTTTTCCAAAGCAGCACGCAAGGTGTCCACGGCTCGTTGGGAATCCTGTCGGAAAGCTCTGACGGCTTCGGGCAACAGGCCCAAACCGTCGGCCGGTCCAAGTTCGCGCAGGATCTGCAGCCGCTCGAGCTCAAGAACAACAGGATTCGACGCCGGTGCTTCCGCCTGCTGTTGCGCTACGTCCGCAACAGCTGCGGCACCCAACCCTCCTTCCGCCGTCGACGTTTGCGGTACCCAGCGGGACAGGACTTCAGCGAGTTTGGCCAAATCCACGGGCTTGCTGATGTAGTCGTCCATGCCCGCGGCGAAACAGCGCTCGCGGTCTTCATCCAGCGCGCCGGCCGTCATGGCGATGATGGGTATTCGGGCGGAGTGACCGTTGCGGGCGCGGATGGCCCGGGTTGCATCGAAGCCGTCCATGACGGGCATATGGCAGTCCATGAGCACTGCCGCGTACGCGCCGGTCAGTGCAGCGGAAACGGCTTGTTCGCCGTCTTCCACGATGTGTACCTCGTAGCCGAGGCGGTTTGCCATGCCGCGCGCCACTAGCTGGTTCACTTCGTTGTCCTCGGCCACCAGGAGCTTTCCGAGCCGTGGCACGGGATCGGCCGCTTCAACTGGGTGTGCCAATGGCTGAGGGGATGGCATGCCAGCGGTCTTTGTAGCCAGGACACGCAATAGACGGTTATAGAGTTCGGAGCTGCGGACGGGCTTTGTGAGGTATTCGCGAATTCCGGCCGATGTGAGGTCGCTCCTTTCCACCTGCATGGTGGAGGTCAGCAGGATGATCCCCGGGCCGCCGGAACCGTTGCTCTCGTCCTTGATGTTGCGGGCAAGCTGGAGGCCGTCGATGTCGGGCATGCACATGTCCACCACGGCGATGTCGTAGGGGTGGCTGGACAGGGCCGCGGACCGGAACTCGTCCAGTGCGGACGCGGCGTCGGCAACCGAGAGGGGAAACATTCCCCAGCTGGCTAGTTGCGTTTCCAGCACCAGGCGGTTGGTGGCGTTGTCGTCCACCACCAAAACCCTGCGTCCGGCCAGGCTGGCAGGCAAAGCTTCCGTGTCCGAGGCTGCCGGGCCAACGGGGAGATCAAGGTCAAACCAGAACCTGCTGCCGACTCCAACCTCGCTGTCCAGGCCGATCCTCCCACCCATGACTTCCGTGAGGCGCCTGGAGATAGCCAAGCCCAGTCCCGTCCCTCCGTAGCGGCGTGTGGTGGAGGCGTCCGCCTGGGCGAAGGATTCGAAGAGTCTCTGGTGATTTTCGGCGGTGATGCCAATGCCGGTGTCTCTGACCTCGAAGCGCAACGACGCCTTGGCAGCGTCCTGGGCAAGAACGGAGATCTGGACTTCCACTTCACCGGAGGGAGTGAACTTGACCGCGTTGGAAGAGAGGTTCAGGAGGATTTGGCGGATGCGGCCGGCGTCTCCCATCAGGCGAGCGGGAACGTCCGGGTGGCAGTAGGAGATGAGCTCCAGGTTCTTTCCCTGCGCAGCTTCCACAACCAGTCCCGCTACTTCTTCCACCAGGGCCCGGGGGTCGAAGACGTTGATGTCCAGGTCCACTTTCCCGGCTTCGAGTTTGGAGAAGTCGAGGATGTCGTTGATGAGGGTCAGCAGGACCTCGCCGGCGCCCTTCACTCCTTGGGCGTACTGCCGTTGGCCTTCGCTCAGGGGCGTGTCCATCATGAGGGAGGTCAGGCCGATCACCGCGTTGAGGGGAGTCCGGATTTCGTGGCTCATGGTGGCCAGGAACTCGGACTTGAGGCGGCTGGCCTCCAGGGCTGCTTCCCGTGCTGCGAGTAGTTCTTTCTCGGCAGCCTTGCGTTCCGTAATGTCGCGGGAGATGGTGGCGACGCCGCGGATGCCGGATTCACCCCGAACAGGAGAAAGTGTCACGGACACGGGGATAACCTCTCCGTCACCGCGTAGACGCTGGCTTTCGTAGTTCTGCACGTCGCCGCTTTGGGCGGTGACCTCCAAGGCTTGGCGTTCGCTCTCGAACAGGTGCTGAGGAACGAAGAAGTCACCTTTACGGCCAATGGCTTCCGACGCAGGATAGCCGAAGATGTGTTCGGCACCAGGGTTCCAGCTGGTGATCACGCCGTCGGGGGTTTCGCCGATGATGGCGTCGCCGGAGGAGTTGACGATCGCCCCGAGTCCCTCAAGCTCGGCGGTGCGTTGGGCCACCTTTGACTCGAGTTCGCGCGTCAGCGTCACATTTTCGACGACGATCAGCACCTGCCTCACTATGACGAAAACAATCACCACGAGACCGGTGATCAACAGGATGCGGTCTTCGCCGATGGGGCGGCTGCGGGAGAAGAACACGGCACTGAACACAGGCACGTAGGGGAGGAGTTCGAGGGCCGCGGCGTAGGCTCGGCCGTCTTTTTGCGTTGCCCCGGATTCGGGGAGCAAGGGGCTGAGTCCCACCAGCAGGAAAGCGAGTACCCAACCAAGGGTCAAGGGGGAGCCAGTGACACCCGTGATGCCTTGGATGGTGAAGCTCATGTACGCCAGGTCTGTAATGGCGAGGATCCAGAAGCCAAGTCCCATGCTCAGCCATGGCAGCCGGCGGCCGCGGGCTGCGCGCATGGTCAGGACGATTACCACGGAAACCATGAAGACATCTGCGATGGGGTAGGCCATCTGTGTCATGTGGGCAATGGCGTCCTGGTCCGTAGCTCCGGCCAGGGGGCCCAGCACGGAGCTCCAGGCAATGAAGAACGTGGAGCTTGCCACCACTCCTGCGTCCAGGATGCTGCGGCGAAGCGAAATACGCAGTCCTTGCCCTTTTGATAGCAGCACCAGCCCGATGGAGGTGGGCAGCGCGTACCAAACGAAGCCGATGTCCGCGAAGGACGGGAACGGGTACTGGTGGTTCAGGGCGATGCCATTGATGGTCCATACCGTCTGGCCGGCGCTCCAGATGGTCAGGCCCGCCACGATGAACCAGCGGCCGGAGTTATTGTCCCGACGCCTCAAGGCAGCGAGGGTGTGGGTGGTCAGCGCGGTGAGTGCGGCGAGAAGGATGGCCAAGTCACCGGCGAGTTGCGCCGTCGTCGTTCCTACTCCGCTTGCCAGCCCGAAAGCCAGCAGCACCAAACAAACCGCAGCGGGCACCAGAAAGAGTGGCCAAACCTGCTGCAACGACGAGCGCACTGGAAGAACCCCGTGCTTCACTCCTGCCACTGAACCCCTACCTTCAAAAGTGGCCCCACCAAAAGCGAACAACGCGTCTAGCCTGCGCTGAGGAGAGCATACGCCGAAAATCCCATGTAAGTAGCAGTTAATGCCGTTCTGAGCCCTCAAAACGACATTAACTGCTACCTAGTTGGGTTAAGTGGGGTTGGGTGGGGCTGCGTGGGTTAGCGCTGCGGGGTTAGGGCCTTCGAGTAGATCACCGCTCCCAAAGCGTTGCGCAGGCTCACCGTGAACATACCGTCCGCGGCGAGGTCCACATGGCCAAAGTACTGGTTCTCGCCGCCACGCGGTGACTCGCCCGGGAAGCGCCCGGCCTTGGCAAACAGAACTTCGGGCCCAAAGGTCTTATCCATCTCGCTTGGCCCGAAGGAACCGGCGTTGATGGGCCCGGCCACGAATTCCCAGAAGGGGTCGAAGTCGGTGAACGATGCCCGCTCGGGGGAGTAATGGTGCGCGGCGCAGTAGTGCACGTCGGCCGTCATCCACACCGTGTTCTTGATCCCGTACTTCTTGAAGGCGCTGAGCACGCCGGCGATCTCCAATTCCCGGCCCAGAGGAGCACCGTGGTCCCGGTTGGCCAGGCTTTCCTGATTCACGGCGCCGTCCGGCACAATGATGCCCAGTGGCAGGTCGGCGGCGATCACCTTCCATGTTGCTTTGGATTTGCGGACTTCCTTGATCAGCCAGTTCACCTGCTCTTGGCCCAGGATGTTGGTGGCGTAGGGTTCTTTGCCGTCCGTGTTGGGGGACTTGAAGGTCCTCATGTCCAGGCAGAAGATGTCCAACTGCGGGCCGCGGGAGATTTTCCGGTAGATGCGCGCGGGCCGGTATTGGCCGGCGTCGTACGTTCCGGGGCGCCAGAGTGCGGCTGCGTCGGCGATCGGCATGTTCTCCTGCCAGGCCTGCCTGCCCCGCGCTGCCAAGACGTTGACGTTCCGCTCGGTGTAGCGGGGATCGTCCAGAATTTCTCCCGGGTACCAGTTGTTGGTGGTTTCGTGGTCGTCCCATTGCGCGATCACCGGGACGTCGGCGAACATGGCGCGCATGTTGGCGTCCAAGGAGTTGTAGCGGTGCCGGCCCCGGTACTCCTTCAGGGTTTCGGCCACCTTGGAGACTTCCTCAGTGACTATGTTCCGCCACACTTGGCCGTCCTTCTCCGTCACGGTTGCGGCGATGGGGCCGTCGGCGTAGATGGTGTCGCCGGAGTGGATGAAGAAGTCGGGCTTCGTTGCGTGCATGGCTTTGTAGCCGCGCATGCCGCCCAGGTCCTCGTTGATGCCCCAGCCTTGGCCGGCGGTATCGCCGGTCCATACGAAGGACTGAGAGGACGACGACGAACTGCCGCCTCCGCGCGCGTCTTCAATGCCGTCGTCGTGCTTTCCGTTGGTGGAACCCGGCGCTGTGCTGAAGGTGCCGCGAACTGCCTCGCCTGGACCGTTCTCGTCCTCGAAGGTCAGTTCCAAGGCGAAGCGTGTGCCTGCGGGAAGGCCTTTGGCATGGATTTTGGCGGTGAAGTCGCTGGCGTCCGTGGCCAAGGGCCCGCGAATGGTCCGGCTGTAACCGTAGCGTCCGCGAAGGATCTCACCGGCGCTGTCCACCGCCTGAAGCTGTGCCGTGAGTCGGCCCGGGCCCGAAGCGCGGGACCAGAGGACGGCAGACTCCGTTGTTACGTCGCCGGTGGCGATCCCCGTGGGAAGGGTGAGCCGCTTGCGCACAAGTGGGATGGCGGAAGGGGTAGCGGACGCGGGTGCGGCGGTGCTGGCGGTGACGCCGGCGAGACCGAGCGTGGCAAGGGAAGTCTTGACGAGTGAGCGGCGCGAGAGGTCAGTCATGGTTCCACAGTGCGGGGCCAGCGTGAACGGAGGGTGAGGGCGAGATGAAACCCAACTAACTCGTATTCGTGGCTGATATCAGGCCTGGGAATAGCCACAAAAGCCAGTTACTCGCGCGGCCGGCACGCTCGGGAGCAAGTAGTCCATTTCCGGGAACTGCGTAATGCCCAAGTAACCATTCGGGGCATAAGCAGGAAAGTCGAGTAGTTCCTACTCGTGCGGCGGGCAGGGGGCTATTCCTATCATTGAAATTCCTAGGTTATAGCAATTCCGTTCCTCCGGCTCAGCGGTGGACCGCACCCCCGTTAATTGTGGGTGGTGCTCCTCCCAATACGTAGCTGCGCTTCTCTCGTTCGGGCCCACTGCGGCCTGTCTCGCGCGGTCCAGAGCCATGGAGTCCCGGGGTTTCCCATGAACATGAATGACTTAGATCTTCAAACTTCCCTGTCAACCAAGAGCAATGGCGATGTTCGGCGGCCGCACTCCAGTAAATCCAAACTGTTGATTGCCGGCGCAGTACTCGCGATATTAGCGCTGATCCCATTATTCTTTGGCGTCGTCAACTGGGCGACGCCACCGGCGGGTGACGCTGACCAAAATGTTTCGCTGGAACAAGTGCCCTTTTCAAAAGACGACCGTGCTAAAGCGCCCGTAGCTTTGCCAATACAGGAAGCGGAAGCAGTGCCGGAAGCGGACACTGCGCCCGTAGCTGAAGCTCCGGCATCGGATCCAGCGCCTGCAGCACCAGCACCCGAACCTGCAGCGCCGGCGCCCGAACCTGCGGCACCGGCTCCCGCCCCTGTGGAGGCTCCAGCTCCTGTCGCGGCTCCAGTTGGTGACCCCAACCTCTACACAGTGGTCTCCGGGGACACCGTTGGTGCCATAGCGTCGCGCTTCGGCGTGGACGTCACTGCGATGTTGGCTGCCAACGGCCTCAGCGCCTACTCGGTGATTGTGCCGGGACAGGTTTTGAAGCTCACGGGACCGCCCATTGCGGTGGTCGCTCCCGCCCCGGCGCCGGCAGCTCCCGCTGCACAGGCTGCACCCGCGCCAGCACCGGCCGCTCCTGTAGCTGCCGCTCCCGCTCCCGCGCCAGCACCGGCTCCCGCCCCGGCTCCCGCTGTCAGGACCATTTACGTAGCTGGTGCCGGTGGCCAATCAATGGTGGACGCCTGCATCGGGCCCATCCATTACACGCCCACCAACGCCTATGCAACGTTCATCACGGAGCACGATTTCTGTGGAGGTTGGGGACGGTTCTCGGGCATCGGTGTTGGTGAAACGGTGTCGATCCCTGGCTACGGAACCTTCACGGCTACCGGAAGGGGCCAGGTACCCAACCCGGGAAGCACCAACGACGTCGCAGCAGTGTTCGGCGGATTCCCTGCAGTTGTCCTGCAGACCTGCATCCCTGGCACCAGCCAGATGCTGGTGATCGCCCTCAACTAAGCAATATCCAACTAGGCCGGCGCCGTCAGGCGCGCGAAACGGAGGATGCCTAGGATGGCCGGGGCCAGCTCATCCTCCATCTGGTGGTAGACCTCTTCCGCTCGTCGGTAGGGGTCTACCACGTCGTTGTCTGCAGGATCGGATGGCAGCGCGAGGTGGCGGACTGAGGCCGCCCTTGTGGGAAGCGCACGCCAGAACTCCTTGATGTCACCGGCCGGCGCCGTATCGCCCCGGTTCTCCAGCACGGAGAGCATTCGGGCAAATTCCCGGACGGTGAAGGTGCGTTTCAACAAGGACGCGTCCAGCTGGAGGACTTCGCCGCGGTGCTTGGACGTCATGGCCAGCACCAGGTCGGTTTCTTTGAGGATCTTGGGAGTCAGCTGCCGGGCTGCAAAATCGTCCGGGCTTCCCCGGAAGGTGCTGATGATCCGGGCTGAGACCGGCTGGATAGGCTCGCCCACCATGGCCCGCGTTCCGGCGCTGCGAACCTCAAAGGATCCCGGGCTGACCTGATTGAGCCCGGTCTGCAGCAACCGTTCGGCCACGGGGGAGCGGCAGATGTTTCCGGTGCAGACGGTGAGAATCCTGAAGGGATGGGGCGATTCCACGTAAGGCTCTTTTCTAGCGGCGACTGGGGACAGCTGAGGTCCCACCCCAAGTTAACACGACGGGCAGCGAGGACCTTGTCAACAACGCAGAGCCACGCAAACAGGTCCGGGCTGCCGCCTCGGCAAGACAAGAACGCTTGACTGAAATCACCCGCTCCGCATATTCTGAACGAACGGTCGGTAATTTATTAGGAGCAACCATGGCATCGCAGAATCTGCAGTCAGTGCCCGCTGAGCTGTCCCCGGAAGAGCAGGAGCGGGAGGCAGCCGGACAGGCGTATTTTGATCGCATCATTTCGGAGGACTCGCGCATCGAACCGCGCGACTGGATGCCGGCGGCTTACCGCAAGACTTTGCTGCGCCAGATCTCGCAGCACGCGCACTCGGAGATTATCGGCATGCAGCCGGAGGCCAACTGGATCACCAGGGCGCCGAGCCTGAAGCGCAAGTCCATCCTCATGGCCAAGGTCCAGGATGAGGCCGGCCACGGCCTGTACCTTTACTCCGCCGCTGAGACCCTGGGCCAGTCCCGGGACCAGATGATGGAGGATCTGATTGCCGGCAAGGCCCGGTACTCGTCCATCTTCAACTACCCCACGATCTCCTGGGCTGACATGGGGGCCATCGGCTGGCTGGTTGACGGTGCAGCCATCTGCAACCAGGTTCCCCTGTGCCGTGCCTCGTATGGTCCTTACGGTCGCGCAATGGTGCGCATCTGCAAGGAAGAATCATTCCACCAGCGCCAAGGATTCGAGATCCTGCTGGAGCTTTCCAACGGCACGCCCGCGCAGAAGCAGATGGCCCAGGACGCAGTGAACCGCTGGTACGCGCCGTCGCTGATGATGTTCGGCCCGCCGGATGACGATTCACCCAACTCCGAGCAGTCCATGGCTTGGAACATCAAGCGGTTCAGCAATGACGAGCTGCGTAGCCGGTTCGTCGGCATGATGGTGGAGCAGGTGCGGGTCCTCGGCCTGACCTTGCCTGACAAGGACATCCGTTTCAACGAAGAAACCAAGAAGTGGGAGCACGGACCCCTGGACTGGAACGAGTTCAAGGAAGTCTTGGCCGGCCGCGGTCCCTGCAACTCGCAGCGCGTCGAGCGCCGCCGTGAGGCACACGAAAACGGTGCCTGGGTTCGCGAAGCCGCAGTGGCCTACGCCCGCAAGCAAGCACAGAAAGAGAACGCAGCATAATGGCTCCTCACGGCAACCCGGAAGCACCGGCCAGCGCCGCCAGCGAAATCAACCGCGAGGCCCCCAAGGTTGCGGCAACCAACGCTGAAAGCACGACGACGGCACGCGCCTCAGGCCCGGACGCCACCTCGCGTGGCGCCCAGGAAGAAACCCCCTGGTCCCTTTGGGAGGTCTTCGTCCGCTCGAGCCGCGGCCTGTCCCACGTACATGCTGGTTCCTTGCATGCCCCGGATGCGGCCATGGCCCTCCGGAATGCCCGCGATTTATACACGCGCCGCAACGAAGGCGTCTCCATCTGGGTTGTCCCGGCTGAGGCGATTTCCTCCAGCGATCCCGACTCCAAGGGTTCCTTCTTCGAGTCCCCGCAGGGCAAGGATTACCGCCACGCAACGTACTACACCAAGAGCGAAGGCGTGAAGCACCTGTGACCACCCAAGAAACTGCTAAAGACACTGACTTCGCTATTGAAGGCCACGGCGACATCTCCGTTGGCGTCCACGGCGCCGGCGCGTCCGGCGATGGCTCGGCCAGTGCCACCCGCATCACGCCGGGCAACGCGCTCCGTCCGGAGGACATCGCCCTCGAAATCCAGCGGGGGAAGGTCAAGCCCAGCGAAGACGTTGCAGAGTTCGCCCTTCGCATCGGCGATGACGGCTTGATCCTTGCCCAGCGCCTGGGCCACTGGATCTCCCGCGCTCCCGAGCTTGAGGAAGACATTGCCCTGGGCAACATCGCGCTGGATCAGTTGGGCCACGCGCGTTCCTTCCTGACCTATGCCGGTGCCGCCTGGGGTAAATCCGAGGATGACCTGGCCTACTTCCGTCGCGAGCACGAGTTCCGCTCCGCCCACTTGTTTGAGCAGCCCAACGGCGACTTCGCGGTGACCATCGCCCGGCAGTTCATCGTGAGCTTCTACCAGTACGAGCTCTACACCAAGTTGATGGGGTCCACCGACGCCACCATCGCAGCCATCTCCGCGAAGGCCGTGAAGGAAGTGGATTACCACCGCGACCACAGTGCACAGTGGGTGCTCCGCCTGGCCGGCGGCACCGATGAGTCCCGGGCACGCATCGTCCAGGGCTTCAAGCTCGTGTGGCCGTATGTGGACGAACTCTTCGAAGACGACGAACTGACTACACGCCTGGCCGAGGCTGGCGTCACTGTTCAGCCTTCAAGCCTCCGCGCGGAATTCGATCGCCTCACCGGAGAAATTATGGCCGAAGCGGAGTTGGAAATTCCCGGCGTCCCGCAGACACTTGGCGGCGGCCGCAACGGTAAGCACTCCGAGTTCATGGGCTACATCCTTGCTGAAATGCAGGTCCTGGCCCGCGAACACCCCGGCGCGAGCTGGTGACCAGCATGAGCACCCTGGAAAAGACTGCTGAGCAGCGGGCCTGGGACATCGCTTCCACGGTCTGCGATCCGGAGATCCCGGTCCTCACCATCGAGGACCTGGGGATCCTCCGCGGCGTGCGGGTTGTCCCGTCGGCGGCCCAAGCTCCCGGTTCAACCCAAACAACAGGCCAGCACGACGGCGGCGCCCCAAGTTCCGCCGTCGAGGTCACCATCACGCCCACCTACTCCGGGTGCCCGGCGATGGACGCCATTGGCGACGACCTGCGCAAGGCCTTTGAGAAAGAGGGCTACGCCAGCGTGCACATCAACCTCGTGCTGTCCCCGGCGTGGACCACCGACTGGATGACCGAATCCGGCAAGGCCAAGCTGGAGGAATACGGGATCGCCCCGCCCAGTGGCATGGCTGCCGCAGGTGGCCATTCCGGTCCCGTCCGCCTGAGCCTGGCCGTGAAATGCCCGCAGTGTTCGTCGTTGAACACCAAGGAACTCACCCGCTTTGGTTCCACGTCCTGCAAGGCGCTGTTCGTCTGCCAGGACTGCAAGGAACCGTTCGACTACTTCAAAGTCCTCTAAGGAATTCCATGACCACCGAAACCCAGACGGCCAGCCGCCGTCGTGCGTCTTTCCATAACCTGACCGTCTCGGAGGTCCGGCGCCTCACGGACGATGCCATTGAGGTCACCTTCGGGGTTCCTGCGGAGCTGGCCGGGCAGTACGACTACCTGCCCGGGCAGTACGTGGCCCTGCGCACAACGCTCCCGGATGAGAACGGCGAGCCGCACGAGATCCGCCGCAGCTACTCCATTTGCGCAGAGCCGCGCAGCTTCGAGGACGGCAGCAGCGAGATCCGCGTGGCCATCAAGAAGGACTTGGGCGGACTGTTCTCCACGTGGGCCAACGCCGAGCTGAAGGCCGGAGACGTCCTGGATGTCATGAGCCCGCAAGGTGCGTTCATCTCGCGGCACGGCAAGGACGGCGCGTCTGTTCAGCACAACGTCATGAACTCCATGAACCACCCGGAGGAGCTCGCGGGGGAGCCGGGTAACTTCGTGGCGATTGCCGCTGGTTCGGGCATCACACCGGTCATCGCGATTGCGCGCACGCTGCTGGCGGCTAATCCGGAGACCACCTTTGACCTGGTGTACGCCAACAAAGCCGCCATGGACGTCATGTTCCTTGAAGAGCTGGCGGACCTGAAGGACAAGTATCCGTCGCGCCTGGCGCTGCATCACGTGTTGTCCCGCGAGCAGCGGATCGCCCCGCTGATGACGGGCCGTATTGATTCCGACAAGCTGCAGGCGCTGCTCAGCAGTGCCATCCGTGCCGAGGACGTGGACGAGTGGTTCCTGTGCGGGCCGTTCGAGCTCGTCCAGCTGTGCCGTGACACCCTTGCTGCCCGAGGCGTAGAGCCAGAGCACGTTCGCTTCGAGTTGTTCACCACCGGCCGTCCGGACCGTCCGGAGGGCAACGCCGGGCGACCGGTTGTGGAGGACGAGTCGCAGGACACGTACAAGATCACCTTTACCCTGGACGGTCTCACCGGCGACGTCGCCAGCCCCACCCACGCCCGCGAATCCATTCTCAACGCTTCCTTGCGTGTTCGCCCGGACGTGCCCTTCGCATGCGCCGGTGGTGTCTGTGGCACCTGCCGCGCCAAGCTGATCACCGGTACGGTGACCATGGATGAGAACTACGCCCTTGAGCAGGACGAGCTGGACAAGGGCTACGTCCTCACCTGCCAGTCCCACCCCACCAGCGAAGAAGTTACCGTCGACTTCGACGTCTAAGGAGTCCCCATGATCGAGCTCTCCATTGCCAACGGTACTGCCGAAATCGTCCTCAATTACCCGGACAAGCTGAACTCGCTCAACGAGGACGCGCTTGCCCAACTGGACAAGGCGTACGACGACGCTGCTGCCGCCGCCTCACGCGGTGAAGTGCGGGCGCTGCTGCTTCGCGGTGAGGGCCGCGCCTTCTGTGCCGGCCGTGACATCTCAGGAGTAACGCCGGAAACCGATGATGCCCAGGCGTACCTCGGCGGAATCGTTGAACCATTGCTGAAGAAGATGGCAGCATTTCCGGCACCCACCTTTGCCGCCGCTCACGGGGCTTGCCTTGGGGTCGGGCTGGGGCTGTTGTTGGCCACGGATGTTGTGTACGTGGCGGACAACGCCAAGTTTGGTTCACCCTTTGCCAAGCTCGGTGCCACGTTGGACTCAGGAGGCCACTGGTACTTCACGGAGCGCCTGGGCATGCACCGCACCCTGGACCTGATCTACACTGCCAACCTCATTTCCGGCGCGGAAGCCGTGGAGCAGGGGATGTTCAGCCGGGCAATGCCGGCAGATTCCCTCCTGCCGGTGACCCGGGAGATCGTTGCCCGTGTAGCGACCGGGGCCACCGGCGCGTTCGTTGCATCCAAGGAACTCGTGGCCCACATCCGTGACCAGCGACTGGGCCTGTGGGCATCCATGGCAGAGGAAAACACGGAGCAGGCACGGCTGTGCAAGACAGACGACTACGCCGAAGGTTTCCGGGCCTTCCAAGAGAAGCGGGCACCGGTTTTCAAAGGGTAGCTTTATTGGTCTGAGGCAGGGAGCGCCTTTCCGATTTTCACTATCCGTACCAAGGCGTGCGGCTTAAACTTAGCCACACGCATGAAACGCGCCTAGCGGCTCAGCGTGCTGAGAACGGAGAGCGCCATGCTCCAGATGATCATGTGCAAGCTAAACCTCCACCACCGTTGGCACGTGGAATCCGCGGAGGATGGCAGCGGCCGGTATAGGCGATGCACCCGCTGCGGCAAATACGACCGGGACTGGGATGGCAGCGGCTTTATGCACTGATCAGGCCCGGATTCACCATCCGAAGGTGTTTGTAATGGCACGGTCGGTCTTGTAGTCGGCCTCATCCGGATAGGCCCACCGAAGGATTTTGTACTCGTCTCCGTGCCGTATTGCTTCAATGGCAACAAACTCCTGGTTCCCTGCCCGGTTGAACTCCACTACTATTCCGAGCACTTTTTCTTCCCCAGGCACCAACTGGTAGATTTTGGGAACCCAGATTATTGGCTGCGGGTCGGCTTCGTGCGTTGCTGCCATTTCCGCTTCGCTTTTCCTGCACTCATCCACGTTTTGTTCACTGGAACTGTCCAGAAGGTCGCAGAATCTGCCGTCGTGACCTGCCAAGGAGTAGGCGAAGGTAATTCCGAGGTCACTCGCTTTGGCGTCATCGTGCCCTTGGGCGCATCCGCTCAAGGGGAGCGCGGCTACTGCAAACATTGCCACGAGTGCCAGGTACTTCCTCATGCTGTGTTGCTCCTATTTGGCCGCTTCGCCCGATAGCACTCTGGCCAGTTCCTCAGGTGAGAGTTTCATCCACGCCGAATCTGTGGACCCCTGCAGCGCGGCTTCCGGACTCTGGGTTTGGACCCACCATTTAGCTTCGAAGACGTGCTGGCCCAGCATCACGCGGTCGCCCTTGTGATAAACGGTTGCGACTGACCATGTCGGATATGTTCCGGCGGGAACGGTGACTTCAGGCTTGGGCCGGTCGCCGGGCAGGACGGGGCCGATCAGTTTCCACGGCGCTGCAGCTCTGTCCGGGACGGGGTCGTTGGGAACCTCATCTTTGGTCCACCACTTGGCCTCGTAGACGTTGCCCTGCCAAACGATCCTGTCCGACTGCACGTACGTGGCCAAGGGAGACCAGATCGGGTAAGGGCTGGTAGCGGGGTCGTCCACTACTGCCGTGGCAGTGGTTGTGCCCGTCGGCAGCACCGGCGCGGGGGAGTCAGCGGGTCTGGAGTCAATGTCGGCACCCAGCACGTCCGAGAAACGTGTGTCGCGCTGAGGCACGCCACTGCAAGCGTCGGACACCACAGTCAACGTGGGATAGTTCGGGCCGCATTCGGCGTCCCGGTTCAAGGACCACATGGACATCCTGCCTATGCCTTTACCCTGCGCGAAGTCGTGCAGACCTTGGGCGTCGGCGAGCGTGAAGACGTCGGCCACGATGTCGTTCTGGCCGATCATGGGGGTCAAGCCAATTTTGCGCCACAGGGTTTGTGTCCCAAGGTTCTGTTGCGCTGCGGAGTAGATATCACCGAGCTGGAGGTGAGTTGCCTCGGCTGCAGCGATTGAGGCCTGCAGCATGGACTGTCCGGCCACACGGCTTTCGCCGTAGTCCATGGTCATGATGTTCACGCCGGCCAATTCCACACCGGATGAGAGCATCTGCTCGACGGCGGCCGTCCCGTCTGCCGTCAGCCCCGCCGGAGCCACGGGTAGCGTCAGCCAGACGGAGAGGCTTTTGCCCTCGGCCCGCTTTCCTTGCTGAATCGCGCCGATGGCTTTGGCTTGCCGTGCGACGGCTGCCTTATCCGTCAGGGCGGTTCCTTCGATGTCGAGGTCAACGGTGTTGAGGTCGTAGCGGTCAACCACGGTCGAGTAGGCCTGCTGTAGCCGGTCGACGTCGGTGCACGCGGTGGCGAGTTCCTTGTTTGATAGCCCACCGAAGGAAACGGCGATGTCACCGCCGGTTTGCCGGAGTCTGGCAATGCGCCGGTCAAGATCAAGGTCTGAGGCGGCCGCGTCCAGGCTGTAGAAGGAGCCCCACGATGGCGTGCATCCGTCCTTGGGGTCGGCCACGATGAACGACAAAACCACCGACTTTGTGGTGTCGCTGACTGGCTGCTCGAACGCGTACCGAGGCGTCGCCGTCACATCGACGTACCCCGTGAAGAGTGAAGGTGATGCTGCTGCGGCGCGGGTGTCAGTGTAGTTACGCCAGGAAACGACGCCGGCACCCACCACTACCGCTATGACCGCCAGCAGCACGGAGAGCCGAATCCAGGACAGCTTTCGCCCAGGAAAGTGCTTGGACATTAATCCCCCAACATTGAGACCCAAAATTCCAGCGAGCAGAGGTAAAGCCCGTGGGTGAGGCCAAGAACTGTTCCAACAAATTCCGTCGACCAAACGGGAATCGGAAGCTCCTGCTATCGATTACTATAAGGGCAATCGGCGACGCTTTTGTTACAGCAGGCGGACGTTCAACCGGCTACCGGCCGGAAGGCGCGGGTTCACAGTTTGATGGGGAATAATGACGGACCAGTTGGTTGATTTATCCGATGTCGAGCGGGACACCAAAGAACTTCCCGCCGACCGTCTGGAAAATACAGGGCGAAAGCGGCAGTGGGGGGCGGAGCGGCGGTCCGAACCGTTGGCTATTGTTCACCCAACGCCGTCGTCCCGAAAAATTGTCCTTGGCAGGCTTGCCATGCTTGTGACGGTGGGTGCATGGCTTTATTACGTTGTCTCAACCATCATTCGGCAGCTTGTTGACAATCCAAACTCCGGATTCCGCTTCGGATTCGAGTCGATTTCGTACCTCATAGTCGTCACGTTCCTGACGTTTTCCGCCCTGATGTACCTCATGGCACGGCAAGGTGCGCTGTACCGGTTCAAGGAACACCGCAGGGTACCTCGGGGTGAACTTGATAATCACTTCGCTAACTACAAAGAGGCCGTCACGGTGTTGGTGCCGTCCTACGCCGAAGAACCCCAGGTTGTGCGGGGTACATTGTGGTCGGCCGCCCTTCAGGAGTTCCCGGATCTTCGAGTGGTGCTCTTGCTGGATGACCCTCCGCACCCCACCGAGCCGGAGAAGATCCACCGCCTTGAACAGACCAGGGCGCTGGCGGGGCAAATTGCCGATGCAATGGCTGCCCCGGCAGAGCGTGCCAACAATGCCTTGGCCACCTTCCGGGAGAGACATGCGTCGCCCCTGGCAGAGGAGGCCCCTGCCACGGTCGAAGTGTACGAGCTCCAACTCCTGATCGCGGAGTATGAGGCAGCGGTGGAGTGGCTGGAAGCGATGGCTGAGGCTGAAACCGTTGAAGACCATGTGGACGAGTTCTTCGTGGACCTGGTCATCATGGGACTGGCTCGCGAACTTCGCTTGGTCTTGTTGGCGCTGAACGCAGCGGAGGCTCAGAATACGGCTCCGAACCCGGAGCGAATGGAACAGCTCTACCTAAGGCTCACATGGATTTTCAACGTTCAAACCGAGACTTTTGAGCGCAAGAGGTATGCCAGCCTATCCCACGAAGCCAACAAGGCCATGAACCTCAACGCCTACATTTCCCTGATGGGCAAACGTTGGCGGCGGGAACAGACTGCTGGAGGCGTGGTTCTTCGTCCGTCCCTGGTTCCGCATGATGACGATCTGTTGGTTCCGGACAGTACCTATCTGCTGACCTTGGATGCGGATTCCCTGCTGCTGCGGGATTATTGCCTGCGCTTGGTGTACTTCCTGGAATCTGCGGGTAACGAGCGCGTGGCAGTGACGCAAACACCCTATTCCTCATTCCGAGGTGCGCCTACCCGGATTGAGAGGATCGCAGGTGCCACCACGGATATTCAGCACATTCTGCACCAAGGCATGACATTTTATGGAGCCACTTTCTGGGTGGGCGCCAACGCAATTATCCGTAAACGTGCCCTCGAAGACATCGTTGAAGTTGAGACAGTAGGCGGGTTCGAAATCCGCACCTACATTCAGGACCGCACCGTCATCGAGGACACCGAATCCAGCATTGACCTGGGCACTCACGGATGGACACTCGTGAATTATCCGGAGCGTCTGAGTTACAGTGCAACGCCACCGGATTTCGGTTCACTGGTGGTGCAGCGTCGGCGCTGGGCCAACGGTGGCCTGCTGATCCTTCCCAAGCTTTGGAACCAGCTCTCGCAGCGGCGACACCAGCGTCAACGGGTACTCATCCGCGAGGTTCTCCTGCGTGTGAACTACATGGCGTCGATTACCTGGGCAAGCTTCGGACTTCTTTTCCTGCTGGCTTATCCCTATGACAGCAGGCTCCTTAGCCCTGCGGTGTTTATAGCTGCGTTGCCGTACTTCCTGTGCATGGGTTCCGACCTTCGCGATTGTGGCCATCGCTTTAGCGACATTTTCCGGATCTACGGCTTCAACCTCATTCTGCTGCCCGTCAACCTCGCCGGCGTCCTGAAATCACTCCAGCAAGGCCTGACGGGGGACAAGATCCCCTTTGTGCGAACCCCCAAGGTCAAGGACCGGACAGCCGCCCCCGCCATTTATGTCCTGATTCCTTACGCCATCGTCGCATTCTCGGTACTTACTGTTTGGAGGGACGCCCAGCAGGGAAATTGGGGCAACGTTGCCTTCGCCTCACTTAATGCCGTGTTGGCCATGATGTGCATCCAGTCGTACATCGGCTTGTGGAACTCGGTGGTGGATGTGGTCCTGGGAGCAGTCAATTGGCTTTACGTTTCGCCAAAGCCGAAGGCAAAGCCTGAATCGTTGGTTGTCCCCAAAACGGCCGAGGAAGTTGATTGGGAATCTATCCTCTACCACGGCGACCGCCGGCTCAACCGGGACCTCCGCGGCGGAACCGACCGCCGTCGTCGAATTTCACTTCGCTGATCCTGGCAGCGATCAACGAAACAGGACAGTGAACGACGAAACAGGGCCCCCGCCATCTGGCGGAGGGCCCTGCTTGGTTCTAAACGCTAGTCGGACCAGATGCCTCCGTCGAGCAAGGCTACGGCGCTGTCGAGGATGCCATCACTGGTATCAGCAACAGCAATTTCCACAGTGACAGGTACGCCCGGCTGCACAGGAACGGAACACGTCAGGGCGGTGGTCATACCGTCCATGGCGGTGTTGAATCCGCTTGCGCCCGCGGCGTTGTCAATGTAATAGCTCTCATTCGTGTGATCGTTCACGCTGTTCACGCTGATTGGACTCTGGGTACCGGGTACCAACGCGCAGTTGGTTCCATCGACGAAGACGCCCATGACGTCGTTGTAGTCGCTGCCCACGTATTCGGGGTATTCCTCGCTGGCAAAGAAGTAGCGAACATGGAGGGTGTCGCCTGAAGGAATGATCTTGGCCCAGTAGGAGGCCGCATCAAAAGTGGGCAGACCGCCGATGAAGTTGGACAGCGTGGTGTTTCCCGGTGTTCCCAGATCGCTGGAAGCCTGCTGATCGGGTGTGCCAATGGAGTTCTGCATGTTGCCCGTGGACAAGATCCATGCGGCGCCACCGGGACCATAATCGGTTGCCCTGCCCCACTGGGACGAGTCACCAGCTCCGCCGTCGTCTTCCACGGTGATGCCGTCCCCGAATACTTCCGCTGTGACGTCATCAACGGGTGGCGTGACGGGCTTGCAGAGTTCACCTTCCCAGAGAACCAGGTTCTTGGTGATCTCCTTCTTCCACTCGTCAGTCAGCTTCATGCCAAAGACTTCGACGCCGGCGACCACACCTATGCGGCCAGCCAGGCCGACCTCGTGCGCGCAGGTTTCCGGGCCGGTGGCGTACTTGGCGTATGTGTCGAGTCCACCAGTGAGACCTGCGATTCCGTATAGCTTTGCGGTCAGGGTGGGGCCGATGGTCACTGAAGATTCACTGGTCAGCTGAGGGCCTTGGAATGTTGCTTCGGCATTGCCGCCGTACTCAGCGACGGGCTGGAAGTTGCCGTCTTTGTAGGACATGCCAACCGTAGTGGTCGCAGATGCTGCCGCCGTGACGTAGGTATCTGCGGTCCATTCGCTCTTGGCGTTGAGGTCGATTGAGGAAATGAACTGAATGTCCACGGGGACCGGGCCCACTTGGATATGCGCCCAGGTGTTGACCGTGCCCAGGTTCTTTTCCGCTGTTCCAGTGAGGGTTCCCGTTGCCCGGGCAGTTGTTTCGGCGGACAAACCAGTGTCCAGAGTGAACTTCGCTTCTTTCAGTGACGCCCAGTGAATATCCACCTCTGCGTTGACAGCAGAATCAACACCGAATTCACTGCTGAGTGCCAGAGTTCCGGTGCCTTCCACATCCACTGTCTTCCACGCCGTTCCCGTTGCGGATTTGCTCAGCGTGTCAGAGAATTTGAAGGTTTTCTCGAAGATGGGCAGGGACACATCACTGGTTGTGGCCAATTCGTCTGCTGGAATTCGACCCCCTTTGCGGTTCAGAGGAGCCGCAGAGGCCTGGTCGTTATCGATGATCTCGACACCATCGGCCGGAATGAACTCCTGCTTGACGATGGTGGTGGTCGGGGTCACCAAACCATTGGTGTCGTAAATGGCGTCCGGCAGAGTGGCCTGTTGGACAACAGCTGTCTGCTTACCGTCGGATGCATTAGTAACCTGCTGAACGCGAACCAACATACCGTCCGGGGTGAACTCCGAGAAACCCGAAACAAGCACGTTGCCGGGGTCTATATCCGGAGCTCCCGCACCCACGGAGTTGAACGTGATGATTGTGTCGCCCTGAACGTATTCTTGGGCCAGGGTGGTGGTATCAATCACCAGGGTATCCGGAGATGTCACAACACCATCTGCTGCAGGGGGCAGGGATAAACGGTACAAGTATGCCGCCATGGCGTCGCGGTTGATGGGTGAGAGCGGGCGGTAGGAAGCCGTGCCGTTTCCGTTATCCCAACCCGTAGCGATTCCCTTCGCGTGGAGCCACGAAATCTCAGAGAAGAACTGCGTTGTGCTGGTGATGTCAGAAAACGGAGGCGTTGCTGGTGCCTGGAAATCAGGCTCGTTCTCAAAGCGATAAAGGAAGGCCGCCATGGCGTCGCGGTTAATCGGGACTGTGGGGCGGTACTCCCGTTTACCGTTTCCTGCATCCCACCCGGTGGAGATTTCCTCCTGGTGAAGCCATGCCATTTCCTTGTAGTGCTGTTGGCCGGGACTGACGTCCTGGAAGGGTGAGGTGCCGGGCGCCGTGAAATCCGGTGATCCCGCCAGGCGGTAGAGGAACGCGGCCATTGCATCACGATTGATTGCGATCAGTGGTCGGTACGTACCGTCGGACCAGCCGGTGGAGATGCCCTCATTCGCTAGCCAGGACATTTCTTTCGCAAACATCATGCCTGCGGGTACATCGGTGAACGTCACGGCATTTTCTGTTTCGCCGGCGGCTGTTGCTGCCGTCTGGCCGGTAAGTACCAGGGAGGCACAAAAAATGCCGACCATGACGGTTCGGCTGGATCGGGAAAGGTGGGTCCTTCGGGGGTGCCCGGCTTTGGGGCTGGGCATAGGTGTATCTGGTGGTGTGCTCAAGGGGCGCTCTCTCATAAAAATGAAACGGGCAGCCGCCAATTGCCTCATTGACGGAAGACCAGGGTGCGAACGGAATTATTGTGAGTCATTTAGAGCTGCTTTGCGGTACTGAGCTATCGCAAAGTAAAATATTTCCTGACTACTCCAGCAGACTTCGCATGCAAACGAATTACGCTGTTGCCGTGATCATAAAGGTCTTTTAGTTATTAAGTCCATATGCACCCCGAGTATGAAGCAAGGGGCCTGTCTATTGCAGCGTCAACAAGGTGGTGGCTGAGTAGATCACTTCTGTGCGGGCAATGCCTCGCTCGACGGCTGGATCCCTGTTGGCTTAAAAGCTCCTGCGGACCCGGAAAGTACTGTGTGTTTAGAAGGTGTCGGAGAAGGTGGTTGAAGGTAGTCCGGTTCCTGTGAATTGGTAGTTGAGGGTGGTTGGGGATGCTGGGTCTTTTCGGGAGATACCTAGCGTGAATTGCAGGTTTCCGGGGTCTACCGCTGTTTTCGTGCAGCGGACTTCTTTACCGTCATCGTTTTGTGCTGTGCAGGACCACCCGGCGGGTTGGAGGAGTTTTCCCGGGATCAGGCTTGCCCCTTCGGAGACGGAGAAGACCACTTCAGCGGTTTCGGCGGTTTCCTGGCCGGCAATGGTGAAGGTGATCGTGGCCTGGACATCGGCTGCGTTTGAGCCCGCCCCGGTGGTGACCGTGGCCGTGACCTCTGGTGCTGTGGGCCGGGTTGGTGTTGGGCTTGGGGTCTGCGTCGGTGACGGGCTGGGTGTTGGGTCCGGGGTGGTGTCCGCTCCTGGTAGTGCCGGCAGGGCTGCCGGGGTTGTTGGCGGAGCGGCCGGGGGCGGGGCTGGCCAAGCGACCGGCCGGTGTGGCGGGACGAGGAAACCCGCGGGGCTTCCTTGGACGCCGTTCAGGGCGGGGAAATCTTCAGGACCTGTGCGGAGTTCTTCAGGACCTGCGGGGAGTTTCTCAGCCGTGTGGCTGGGGGTTTTCGAAGGCTGCGTCGACGGTGCGGCCGGGGCCGGGGTGGTGCCGGTGAGTGGGGACTTCGTGTTCTGGTTATCGTGGGTGGAAGTGGATACCGGGCCCTCACCGGCCTGGGGTGTGCCGGGGGTGTTGGGTCCAGTTCCTGCCAATGCTATGGTGGCGCCCACAATAATGGCTGCCCCGGTCAAACCCGCTGCCCCGACTTTCACCATCGCAGCCACGGACCGGGGAGCAGTGCCGTCGCCGACACCGGCCCCCGCAATCCCACCGGCGCCCGCAAGTCCAGCGGTGCCCGTGATTCCAGTGATGCCCGTGATTCCAGGGGCGGCCGAGGTCAGGGCCACTCCCGCGATCAGGGGGAAGATGATGGCCCTCATGGCTGACTGGACATCGTTGAGATCCAGAAGCAGGGCCGTGCATTTTGAGCAGGATTCCAGATGGACCTGGACTTTGTGGTGCGCCCGCCGGCTCAACCCATTCCGGGAGTAGGCCCCTAACTGGTCCGGATACCCTTGGCACTCCTGACCGGTCGCGTCTTTGATATGGCCCTGCAAATACGCTTGCCGCAGGCCTTCCCGGGCCCGGATCGCCAGTGAAGAGACCCCGTTCGGGGTGATCCCCAGTACCTCCGATGCCGCGGCTGGTTTCATTCCCTCAATGTCCACGTACCAGAGGACTTCCTGCCAGCGCACCGGCAGGGACTTGAACGCGGCGGCCACCGTGCTGGACTCAAACCCGACAACGGCAGGGTCCTCCGGATCCTCCACCCGGTCCAGGACGAAATTATCCGAAACCGGCAGGCTACGGGCGGCCATCCGGTTTTGGGCCTGCGCGATCCGCCGCACCGCCGTCAGCAGATACGCCCTAAAGAAAGTATCAGGACCCTTGCCACGCATCAGGGCCTGATGAATGGAAACAAAAGCCTCCGAAACAATGTCCTCAATATCTGCCCTGTTATCCACCTGACCCGCCGCGACGTACCGAGCCATATCCCGGTGCCGGTCAAAAAGACTCGCAAAAGCCCCCTGATCCCCCGACCGAACCCTCAGGACAAGATCAGCATCACTCACAGTCCCCAACGCCGTAGCTGTCACTGAATCAGGTCCAGGACAGCGCGGATGATGCTGTCGGTGTCCACCCCGTGGTAGCGGTAGACGTCGTCGATGCCGCCCGCTTGGCCGAAGGCGTCTACACCCAGGTTGCGGCTTTTGACTTGGTTCACGTTGGCGAGGAATGCCAATGTGTGGGGGTGTCCGTCCAGCACGGTGACCATGGGGACGGCGCGCTCAGAGGGCAGTATTTGATCCAGTATCCAGGACGGCGCGTCCTGGTCATGTCCGTTGCGACCCTGCAGCGCTTCGTAGAGTAGGCCGGGGCTGGTGACGCAGACGACGTCAACGGGAGTGCCTTGGGCGGCGAGCCGCCCTGAGGCTGCGAGGGCTTCCGGGACCAAGGCGCCCATGGCCACGATCGTGGCGGACGGTGTCGCGGCCGCGCGCAGCACGTAGCCGCCGGCCACCACTTGGCGACGGCGGCGCTCACGGGCGGCGGGATCCTCGGGGACCGCGGCCAGTTGTTGGTCGACGGGTTTTGTTGAAAGCCGCAGGTAGGCGGACTTGCCGTCCGGTCGTCCGAGTTGGGACATGGAGGCGAGCAGCGCCCACTCGACGTCGATGGCGAAGGCGGGTTCGTAGCTGGTGCAGCCGGGCTGCTCAAGGCCGATGGACGGCGTCTTGATGGACTGATGGGCACCGCCTTCGGGTGCCAAAGTCACGCCCGACGGCGTGCCCACCAGGATCGACTGTCCGCCGGCGTAGATGCCGTAGGACCATGGTTCCAGGGCACGCTCGACGAATGGGTCATAGAGCACGCCGATCGGGAACAACGGTTGGCCCCACCGGCTCCAGGTTGCCCCAAGCTCACCCAGAAGGCTGACAAGGTTGACCTCGGCTATGCCGAGTTCGATGTGCTGCCCAGTGGGCTTTTCACGCCAGTGCATGACGGTCTCGGTATCGTCGCTGAACCAGTTCTGGCGCTCTTCCACTGACCAGACGCCCACCTTGTTCAGCCAGCCGGCGAGGTTGGTACTGGAGCTCACATCCGGGCTGACGGTCACCAGTCGGCGCGCCACTTCAGGCGCCGCGCGGGTGACGTCCAGCAGGGTACGGCCCAGAGCCGCCTGTGTGGTTGCTGTGCCCGAGGGCGTCCTGCCGAAATCTGACGGGACTGAAGGTGGTGCCACCGCAGGCTCCGCGGAGCGCCGGAGGGATTCCGCTGTAAATCCCACCAGTTGCCCTTCGGTGCTGGCGGGGTCGAAACGCGTCCAAGGGGCGTCGGGGTTCTCGCCCATTGTGTGGGCGAGTTGGCGGTACTGATCGATAGTCAGCAGCGAGGAGTGGTTCTGCGGGTGCCCTTCGGTGGGCAGTCCGTTGCCCTTGACGGTGTAAGCGATGATGACAGTGGGGCGGGTGTCATCGATCTGGGCGTAGGCCTCGCGCAATGCGGCGAGGTCGTGCCCGCCCAGGTTCCTGATTGCCCGGGTCAGGATCTGGTCCTCGACGCCGGCAATAAGTTCCGCGATGGCCTCACCTCCGGCGCCCTCACCCGGAAGCCTGCTGCGCAGCTCCTCGGCAGAGCAGCGCAGGAGCCGCTGGTATTCGGGATTGGACATCTCAACAATGCGTTTCCGGAGTGCGTCGCCTCCTGGCCTGGCCATGAGGCTCTCCAACAGATGGCCGAAGCGCACCGTGATGACCTGCCACCCGGCGGCCTCGAAGAGGCGCTCGATCTTGCCCGCAGCGATGTTTGGCACCACCCGGTCAAGGGACTGCCTGTTCAGGTCTACGATCCAGACGATCTCACCAAGATCGGCAACGTTCGAGTCCAGCACGGCCTCCCAAACGGCGCCCTCGTCCAGTTCGGCGTCGCCGACAAGCGAGTACTGGCGCCCACGGTTTGGGGTGCCGCTCACGGTCTCAATGTAACGCCGCGAGATGGCACCCCAGATCGGTGCGGTGGCCCCGATGCCCACAGAGCCCGTGGAGTAGTCAACGGGATCCGGATCCTTGGAACGGCTGGGGTAGCTCTGCAGCCCACCGAACTCACGCAGCGTTGTGAGGTACTTTTCATCCAAGCTGCCCAGCAGGTAGTTGATGCTGTGGAGCACCGGCGAGGCGTGGGGCTTCACCGAGACACGGTCCTCGGCGCGAAGCTGCCCAAACCAGAGCGAGGTCATGATCGTGGCAATGGAGGCACTCGAGGCCTGGTGCCCTCCCACCTTGATGCCGGATGTGTTCGGCCGCACTCTGTTTGCGTGATGGATGATGGATGTCGAAAGCCACAGAACACGGCGTTCGATCGCTGCAAGTGCTTCCAGTTGGGGGTCGTCGAGGGTCGAGGCGGTCTTCTCCGCCAGGTCATCGCTGACTGGGGTCAGGTTCATTGGATGCCTTAAAGGGTGTGAGGTGGTCATGGGGGTGCGAGTAGTTATTGGGCGAACAGTAGTCCGCGCTTGAGGACTCCAAGCGGCGTTGCAAGAGTGCTGATGTCCTGCATGGGGTCCGCCGCCGTGATGATGAGGTCGGCCCACAGGCCGGGCCGGATGCGGCCCGCTTGCGTCTCCATCCCGAGCATGTCGGCGGCTTCACAGGTGGCAGACTTCAGTGCATGCTGTGCTGCCAGTCCGGCGTCGACATAGCGTTCCAACTCGCGGGCAATGAGGTCAAAGGTGACGTGCGCAGGGCCTGCGTCAGTACCCGCCACGATTGATACGCCGGAGTGTAGGAACTCGGTCACGTTGGTAAACCGCGATTCCAATCGCGCCACCACGTTGCGGTCCTGCGGGTTGGCTAGTACCGGGTGGCCTTGTCGCAGTTGCCGGGAAACGATGTCCGCTGAAACGACGGTGGGCACAACATGGATCCCGGCATCAGTCGCCCTGCGCAATAGCTCGCGATCGGGAGCACACTGCTCATCCGGCCCGAGCATCGAGGCGTGTTCCAAGGAGTGCACGCCTGCCTCGATGCACGCGACCATCGAGGCAGTGGCGTGGGCATGGGCTGCAGTCCTCATGCCGTAGGAGCCGGCGATGACTACTGCCTCACGGAGCAGCGTGGGGTCGAATTCGAAGACGCTTGGACTGGTTCCGGGAGTAAATCCGCCGCCGCTTGCCATGAGCTTGATCCAGGTGGCGCCGGCCGCATGCTGTTCGGCGATGATGGCCTCGACGTCGTGGCGGGTGCGTACCTCTCCGCCCATGTCGTGGCCGTGCCCACCCACACGGCAAATCGGTGCACCGCAATGAACCACGGTGGCGACATCGGAGGCCATACCCAAGGCTGCCCTCATGGGAGCAAGCAGGTGCCTGGGCGTCCCGCAATCCCGCACCGTGGTTGTCCCGGCGCGGAGCGCAATCCGTGCATTGGCCACAACCTGCGCAACGATCTCGTCATCGCTGCTGGCCTCATAGGTTCCCTTCGGGTCATCACCACCGTCGAAGGCCAGATGAACATGGGCATCCATCAGTCCGGGAGCCACGAATTTGCCCTTAAGGTCCAAGACGCTGCCCATGCCAGGTTCACTGCCGGCAGGAACAATACGGGAGATCTGCCCAGCTTGGAGCCACACATCGCTCAGGGAACCAGACGTGCCCGACTCGGGATCAACAACACGTGCATTGAGCAGCACGGTGACGTCGTCGCCTGTCCGGGCTGCGCGGCTGACGCTGTACGGTACGGGACGGTCCGTCACATCAAAGGTGATGGTCATGTTAGTTGCTCCTTGTGCTTACGTGCATCGAGTAGGTTTCGTCCAGCAACTCCCTGAGTGCGTCAGCGGCGAGGCGTACGTCTTCCGTGTCAACGTCCAGATGGGTGACGGCACGAATCGTGGACGGGCCAAAAGCGCCCATCCGGATCCCGCTCTTCTGCAGCAGGCGATCCACCAGCTCTGCCGCGGTGACGGGGAAGTCGACCAGGTCGAAGAGGACAATATTTGTCTGAACTGTTAGCGGATCGATGGAGATGTGCGGGTGGACGGCAAGCAATTCAGCCAGCAGTCGGGCATTCCCATGGTCATCCGCGAGCCTGTCCACGTTGTTGCGGAGGGCAAACGTACCGGCTGCCGCCACAATGCCTGATTGGCGCATGGAACCACCCCATCGTTGCTTGAGACGCCACGCCTCATTGATGAAATCAGCATCTCCGGCCAGCACTGCTCCTATGGGGGCGCCCAGGCCTTTGCTGAGGTCGAGCCAGACTGAATCAAACGGGGCACAAAAATCGTGGGCAGATACACCGGTGGACACCACCGCATTGAGCAGGCGGGCGCCATCCATGTGGGTTTTGATCTGGTGATCCCGTGCTACGTTCGTCACTGACGTGATTCCCTCCAGCGACCAACACGTGCCGCCTCCGAGGTTGGACGGTTGCTCAATGGAGAGCACCGCATTCCGGGCCGATGACCTGCCTTCCGGACGGAGCGCCGCTTCGAGCTGGGCAACCGAGAACACGCCACGATCTGCTGTGATCGGCCTGTACATAGCCCCGGACAGGGCGGGAGCGCCGGTTTCCTCATGGCACAGCGAATGCGCGGTCTCGTCAACAAGGATCGCGTCGCCGGGCCGGCAGTGCAGCGCATAGGAGATCTGGTTGCACATTGTCCCGGACGGCAGGAACACTGCCTCCTCCTTGCCCAGGAGCTCCCGCGTCAGGGCAACCAGTTCGTTGGTAGAGGGGTCTTCACCCTTTTGTTCGTCCCCGACTTCGGCGTTTGCCATCGCCTGGCGCATGGCCTCGGTTGGCCGGGTAATAGTGTCACTGAACAGGTCGATTCTGATGGGGTAGCTTGATCCGACCGGAATCACTGTGCGGCCTTGGGCGCGGTGGCAGTGCGGGGCGGGAACAACTTGTATCCGTCGCGAGGAATGCCCACGCGCACATGGGAGGAATCCGTGCGCTCACGGGTTTCGACCACCAGGGCCTGCTCGCCGACGCCCACCCTGTACCGGAAATGATGGCCGTGATATGACCTCTCAAGGACAGGACCATTGACGGTCATTTCGTAGCCGTCAGACGACGCATCGTCAGGCAGCAACGCCAGCGCTTCGGGACGAACGGCAACCACGACGCCGTCGGAATCGATTGCGGATGGTACGTGGATCGCTTGGTCCAATCCGTCGATTTTGATGGTCAGGGTCCCCTTTGAACGGCCAATCACTGTTCCCTCCAGCAGGTTGCTGGTGCCAACAAAATCAGCAACAAAGAGATCGGCAGGATCGTTGTAGATCTGCTCCGGCGTACCAATCTGGCGGACGGTTCCGGCGGACATGACAGCAATTTTGTCGCTCATTGCCAGGGCTTCGTCCTGATCGTGGGTCACGAACACCGTGGTGACGCCAATCTTGCGTTGCAACTGAAGCAACCAATCGCGGGTCCGTTCCCGCAGCTTGGCATCGAGATTGGAAAACGGCTCGTCCAGGAGCAGTAAGCGCGGCGGGAAAGCCAAGGCGCGCGCCAGTGCCACCCGTTGTTGCTGACCGCCGGAGAGCTGATGCGGATAGCGGTCTGCCTGGTCAGAGAGGTCAACCAGCTCGAGCACTTCATCGACGCGTTTGCGTAGTGCCTCGGCCTTGTAGCGTCGCAGCCGTAGCGGATAGCCCACGTTGTCGCGGACTTTCATGTGCGGCCACACGGCATAGGACTGGAAAACCACGCCGCAGTCGCGGCGTTCCGGCGCCAGGAAGGCGGAGGTGTCGTGGTTGAACAACGTCTGGTCGCCCACAACAATGCTGCCGCCGTCCGGCTTGAGCAGTCCTGCGATGGACCAGAGTGTTGTCGATTTGCCGCAACCGCTTGGCCCGAGCAACGTCAGGATCTGCCCATCTGTGGCAGTCACAGACACGTTGTCCAGGACCGTCAGGCGGCCAAAATTTTTGGTGAGATTGGTGATAACCAGATCAGACATTAGGGCGAACTCCAAACAGAATGCGTCCTGCGCCCAGGACAGCTGCGGTGATGACGAGTTGGATGACTCCGAGGGCCGCGACGGTGCCGCCGAGGCCATTTGCTGCGATCTGAAGCATGGCCAACCCCAGGACCTGTGTTTCAGGGGTCACCAGGAAAACTGCGGCGTCGGCTTCATTGAGCATTGCTACAAACAGCAGGACGTAGGAGATGCCCATGGCTGGCTTTAGCAGGCTGAGGATGATGGTGCGCATCGCCGTCCACCAATCCGCCCCGGCAGAGCGCGCGGCGCGGTCCAGGTCCGCACCCAGCGCCGCAAGCGATGGGTAGAACGCGGCGTAGCCCATGGCTAGCGCGCGAACCCCGAAAGCGATTCCCACCGCCCAAAGTGTGGCCCTGAAAGTTCCGGACTGGTCCAGGATGGCAAACGTCCAGAAGAAGGCCATGCCGGTGATCAAGCCCGGGACGGCACGGGGATAAAGCACGATGTGCTCCAGGGATCCACGGAACCGAAAGCTGGAACGGTGGGCAACCAATGCGATGACGGCGATGCAGGCTGTCGCGATGGCGGCGCCGACTGTGGCAATCAACAAGCTGTTGCCAATAGCTCCGGTGTAGAGCGGGTTGGTCAAAATCGCAGAGAAGTGGTCGAGTGTCAGCAGGCTGAACGGGTTGATCGCGGGGGTCAGAACAGCGGTGACGGAGGCGAGAACCACCCCGCTGAGCGGCACCAGGGTTGCGGAACCCAGAAGAACTCCGACGCCGGCGGACAGCAACCAGCCAAAGGCGCCTAATTTGACGACGTTTGCCGGCCTGGATGACTTGCCGCCGGTGGTGGTGAAGCGGGCGAGGTCGCCGGCCAGGCGGTTGCGCAGCAACAGCAGCAAAGTGACGGCGAGCAACAACATGACCGCTCCTGCAGGCAGAACTCCTCCACCGCCGTCGGCGCTTCCGGTCCACTGCCGGTACAGGTAGGTGGACATCATGTCGATGTTCTTTGAAGTACCAAGGATGAGGGGAATTCCCAGCGTTTCCAGCGCCAACGCGAAGACCAGCAGCCCGGAGTTGAGTAGCGCCGGGCGCAGCAACGGCAGAGTCACCGTGATCAACGCACGGAAGGGACCTGCGCCGGCGCAACGGGCGGCTTCCTCAAGTGTCGAATCACCTGAGGACAGCGTCCCGCGGGCAAAGAGGTAGACCACAGGCGAGCCGAGGACCGTACCCATGACCACCATTCCCGCGACACTGTAGAGGTCAAAGGGGACAGTGAACGGTGTGTATTGCTCCAGTAAATGTGTGGCATATCCGTTCTTCGACCACATTGACTGCCACCCGACAATGAGCACTAGTCCAGGCAGGACCAAGGGCAGGACGATCAGGGCTGAGTAGAGCTTCCGCAGCGGGAGGTCGGTTCGGGCTACCAACAAGGCCACTGTGGTTCCAACCAGAACTGAGCCGATGGTGGCAAAACGGCGAACTGCAAGCTGTTGGCGACGGCTGACCACCAGAGTGGATCGGTCGCCAGTTTTCGGAAGTTCTCCAGGGTACCGCTGCCGCCGCCCTCATAGAGCGGCGTGGACCACAGTGATGACCAGATGATCGGCACGATCGGGCCGAGGATCAGCAGGACTGCGAGGATCCAGACACCGTAGTGGATGACTTTCTCCGGCAGCCATGCCCGTTTGATGTTTCCAACACCCGGAGGCGGTGGCGGGGCCTTGGGGTCTGTCAGTGTGGAGCTACTCATCGCCCGAATGCTTCTTTCCAGCGGTTCTTGAAGGCCGGAGCATCGTTCACCAGGGCCTCATGCCACGTGGCGATGTTGATGTTCTCCGCACCCAATTGCTCTGTTACTTTCGCGAGGTTCACTGGGCAGTCCACCCCGTCCAGGTACGGTGCGAAGCCGCCGGCGCAACCGGCCGTCTGGCCGGCCTTGTCAATCAGGAAGTTGAGGAACACTTTGGCCGCGTTGGGTGACTTACCTCCGGTTGTTGCTCCGGCACCGCGGGGCATGAAGGGTGATCCATCTTTGAAGAACTTGTAGTTCAGCACTTTTGCGGTAGCGCCTGTGAGTAGTGGCCGGGTAGCGCCGGACTGGAAGTAGGACATGGTGTACTCGCCCTGCAGGAGTTTGTTGTACATGGGCCCTGCACTGGCTTCCACCTTGGTGTTCTTTCCGAGTTGGTCCAAAACGTCCCATCCGGCCTCTCCCGCTTTGGCTATGTAGGCGTGATTTACCGTGTAGCCAAACTCCGTAGTGCCGTCGTAGGTGACGATCTTGCCTGTGAGTTTGGGGTCGCTGGACATCTTGGCGAGGGCTTCAAGGGAATCGGGTTGTTCGGATTCGGGCAGGAGGGTGGTGTTGATCAGCGCCATGACCGGGTTCAGTTCCATTGCGAAGACCCCGGGGGCGAGTTTCGCGAAGTCGGGCAGGGGCGCGGCGGCAGGTGGTGTGAAGTCCTGGATGTCACCACGCTTGACCAGATCCAGGAAGTTCGCGCCTTGCAGGCTGACGATGACGTCCGCCGTCTTTCCGCCAGTGGCTTTCTCGTTGAGATAGCGCTGGAAGCTCTCGGTTCCGCCGAGGCTGATGTAGCTGGTCTTGATATCGGGGTACTGGGTTTGGAAAGCAGCCAGGACCGGTTTCATGGTGGCCTCATTCGCCTCGCCGTAAACCAAAAGCGAGCCTTCCTTGCGGGCAGCATCCAGGATTGCCGGGTCCATTGCTGCTGCCGTCGGAATGTCCGTCTTGACGGCGTAGGCGTTGGGGGCGTCATTCCCGGTGCTGCAGCCTGTCAGAGCTGCGAAGCCGCAAAGTGCAGCAACAGCGACTATTGCACGTCGTTTCATGTGGGACTCCTTTGTCACGGCACTGAACTTTAAGTTGGGTCGGTGCTTTTGGTTGGGACTGAACTTTGGGTTGGGACGGTCTTTTGCGTTTTCGCGGGGAATGGAGACTCGCGGAAGGGGCGCCGCAAGGGCCCGGGAAATCTTGTCCATCGGTGTCTCGTTCTTGCATTGTTTCTCTGGCTCTACAAGCCACCTTGGCGTCCCGTAAGTGAATACGCATCGGCCGGCGTGGTGCTCCTGGCTGGTGCTTGCGTTGCGGGGAACCTTCACGTTTCCGCCACGGTGGGACATCACTGTCCCGCATCAACTGGCTTATCCGTAAGTGAAGTTCAGTGGTTCGCAGGTTGTTCTTCAACTTTGGCACGTGGCGGGCTATTGCGCAATAAGTGAATCCGACTAATCTTGAGAGCATGAATAAGTCCTCCACCGCCCCGGAGCGTGGCACTAGGCCGCGGAACCGGCGCGCACTGATACTTGCTGCGGCCGGTGACCTCTTCGCGCAGAAGGGATACCCGCAGGTCAGCATGACCGATGTGGCCAAGGCAATGGCAGTGCAGCCATCTGCCCTCTACCGGCATTTTCCGGGCAAGGGCGAGCTTCTTCGCGAGGCGGTGGTGGCCAGCCTCCAACCCGTTTTGGACAGCATTACCCAGGCTTCCGACGGCGACTTCGAACAGTTGGTCACGGCGCTGGGACGGGCAATTCTGGTGCACCGGGAAAATGGTGTCCTGTGGGAGCGTGAATCCCGCCATCTCCCGCCTGCCATCCGCTTCGATATTGCCAGCGGTATCAAGTTCGCCATCAGTGGCAAGCTGCAGTCCGGCAGCTCCGCTCTGCCCGCCGCCGAGGCGGACTTGCGCGCGTGGGCCATGTTTGCGGCGATGATCAGTGTGTCGCACGACCCAAATCGGCTCTCGCGTGCGGACGAAGAATCCCAGCTGATCACGCTCGCCCGCACACTACTGGTCATGCCAATGCCCCCGATTGAAGCAGCAACGAATCACCGTGGTGCATCCATTGACTTGCCGCGCACCCGCCGCGAGGCGTTGCTGGCAGCCTCAATCCGACAGTTCGCTGCGTACGGGTTTGACGCCGTCAGCCTTGACGACATTGGCGCCGAAGTTGGTGTAGCGGGGCCCAGCATTTACCGCCATTTCGACAGCAAGGCGGAAATGCTTGCCGCGGCCCTGCATCGGGCCAAAGAAGTGCGGTGGATGGACATGTCACGCGCGCTCTCTGAATCCGCTGATGCAGCCGAGGCGCTGGAGCGCATCCTTTCCTCCTACATTGCCTTCTCGCTGGGAAGCCCGGAATTCCTGCAATTGGCCGTGTCCGAACGTCCGCACCTTCCCGAGCGGGAGTTGCGGAACTTGATGGAGGCGCAGAGCGACTACGTCACCGATGTCGCATCGCTGGTCCAGGACGTTTACCCCGGTACCGATCAAGAAGTGGTCAGGACCCGGGTGAAAGCGGCTTTGCATGTGGTCAGCAGCGTTGTCCGCACTCCATCCCTCCGTGGCATCCGTGGCATCCAGGAAATTCTTGAGCGGATAGCCACAGGCCTCATCGCTCCATCAAAATGAGATCTTGCGCACAAAGCATCTCAGTAATAAGATAATGACTACTGAAGTAATCTGCATCACTTCAAAGCTCATTCTGAGACAGGTGCCTTAGGCAGCCCTGATCACCAGGGTCCACGCATAGCGGGGCCGACTGTTCGCAAAATTACCTGGAGGCACAATATGAGTGCAGTGGTCGCACAACCATCGGGCGCGAGTTCTCCGAGGAAGGTCGCCTTCGCGAGCCTCATCGGCACGACTATCGAGTGGTACGACTTCTTTATCTACAGCACCGCAGCGGTGCTCGTTTTCCACCATCTCTTCTTCCCTGGCTTCGACCCCACAACCGGGACCCTGCTTGCGTTCTCGACATTCGCGGCGGGCTTTGTCGCACGTCCCATCGGGGCCATCGTCTTTGGCCACTTCGGGGACAGGGCAGGCCGAAAGCCGATGATGGTCCTCACCATCCTGATCATGGGCATTGCCACCGTAGCCATCGGACTGCTGCCCACCTATGACTCAATAGGCGTGTTCGCCCCGATACTCCTGGTCATACTGCGGCTGACCCAGGGATTCGCACTCGGGGGCGAGTGGGGTGGCGCAGTGCTGATGGCCACCGAACATTCCCCCGAGGGGAAACGGGGCTTCTTCGGCAGCTGGCCGCAGGCAGGCGTGGCCGTGGGACTTATCCTTGCCATGACTTTGTACCTACCGCTGGAATCCATGTCACCGGAAGCATTCATGTCCTGGGGGTGGCGCGTCCCGTTCCTGCTCAGTGCGGTACTGGTCATCACCGGCCTGGTGATTCGCGTGAAGGTTGCAGAAAGCCCGGAGTTCGATCGAGTGAAGGCCAACCACAGCGTTGTGCGCATGCCCGTCATCGAAGTATTTCGAACCCACCCGAAGCAAGTGTTCCTAGTAGCCGGCGCAAGCCTGGTACCGGGTATCTTCTTCTACCTGATCACCGTGTACAACTTTGTCTACGCTGGTCAGTCCGGAGAACTCGACTCGTCGTCCATGCTGGTCCTGGTGATTATCACCTCCGCCGTTGGCTTCTTTGTCAATCCGGCAGCCGGTGCGCTGGCGGACAGGTTCGGTGTACAGAGGGTTTATCTGTGTGGCCTTGTACTCATCGTTGCGGTTGCCTTCCCGCTGTACTTTGCCCTCGATGGCGGCTCGTATGGCTTGATTGCCGTCTGCTACTTTGCGGCAACCATAGCCGTGTACATCCCTTGGGCGCTGTCACCTGCATATTTCTCCACAGCCTTTGACGCGAAGGTGCGTTACAGCGGATTGTCCTTGGCGACCACACTTGGAAACCTTCTCGGCAGCGCCATTGCACCCCTCATTGCCGGCGCACTGTTTGCTGCGACAAAAGCGTCTGTCTCAACATCGCTTTATGTCGCCGTCGCCGGAACGGTGTCCATCACCTGCGCCATTCTGCTGGGACGTGTCATCCGCAAGAAGGCATCGCGGGCTGGGAGACGCAGCGATGCGACCGGGGTCGATGAGATCCCCGCAGCCACGTATTCGGAGTGAGTTGACACAAAGCACTCCTCAGCAGGAACAGCTCGTCTTGATCAGTCACCGATGACAGAGACGGGCGCCGTATAAACGCCACCAAAGGAAGGAACTACCATGAGCGGCAACGATCAACAGTTCAAAACATTCACGCTGGAACGGGCAACCCCCACCATCGGGGCGTACATCCATGGTCTGGATCTACGCGAAGAGATCACCCCCGAATGCCGGGAGGAACTACGGGAAGCCTTCCTGGAACACCAAGTTCTGTTTCTCCGCGATCAGCACATCACCCCTGATGACCAAATCGAATTCGCCAAGGTTTTCGGCGACCCCCAGGAAGTAAGTGCGTTCTTCCCCTCGCTCCCCGAATATCCGCACATTGAGGTGTTGGAGTCGCGTGGCCGCGCGGCGGGGACCGACGTCTGGCACTCGGACTTGACCTGGCAGGCTACGCCGAATTCCGCTACATGTCTTCACGCCCAGGAAATCCCGCCGTGCGGCGGGGATACGCTCTGGGCGAGTATGACCGCCGCATATGACGCTCTGCCGGAGAACGTGAAAAGCGTCATTGACGGGCTAGAGGGAGTACATGACTGGGAAAAGGAACTTACCGGCGTTGTCCGCCAGGGTCCCGACGGCGAGACCCGCTATGAGGAAACCCGGCGGAAATATCCACCCATGACGCACCCTGTTGTGCGTAAACACCCGGAAACCGGCCGCAAGCTTGTCTACGTCAACGCGTTGTTCACCACCCGGCTCACGGGCATTTCCACCCAGCTGGGGGACTCGCTGAGAAACATGCTCACCGACCTCGCCAGAACCCCGGAATACCAGGTTCGCTTCCGCTGGGAACCGAACTCCCTGGTGATCTGGGACAACCGATCCACCCAACATTATGCGGTGGGGGACTACCACCCGCACTACCGGCTGATGCACCGGGTCACCCTGAAGGGCGATCGCCCGGCATAGTGCCTGCTGGAACCGTGCCGGGCGGCGCGTCGTGGGCCGCCCGGCCGGTTGTTATGGAGCTCAAGGTTTCACGGCGAAGATGCCGTGACAGCAGCCCTATCGGGCGAAAGTGAAAGAAGGCTGACCAATGCGAGGCCAGAAATTAGGGGCGGGGCTGATAGCCCAGAGCCAGTCCGCCCTTCCACCCTTTACGTTGCATCGGCCCACTTCGCTCGGAGAAGCAGTGGCTCTTTCCCGGCAGCATCCAAAGGCAGTGATTGCTGCGGGTTGTTCGGATCTTGTGGCGCAGTTTCGTGAGGGATTGGAGCCGGAGGTTCTGATTTCCGTGCAGCGAATCAAAGAACTGCGAGCGATAAAGAATGATGCAGGGGTTCTGCGCATTGGTTCCATGGTGAGCCACGCTGAAGCCAGCAGAAGCCATGAAGTACTGTCATCCGTGCCCGCCCTGGCAGCCGCTTGGGGATCAATTGCCACGGTTCGAATCCGCTATCGCGGCACCCTCGGCGGCAATCTCCTTTCCCGTCGATATCGATATGAGATGCCTGTCATTCTGTCGGCCTTGGGCGGGCAGATGCTGTTTCAAGGCGGTGACGTTGAAGCCCTGCCCATCTCGTCACTGTGGGACCGGGACTCACTCTGGGATAGGAACCTTGGCAACGTCGGTATTCTGACCGCCGTCACCGTCGACACCGCGTCCCTGCTGTGGTTCGGCTACGAGCGGTCAATGCGCCCGGTGAGCACAGTGTCCCTCGCAGTACGAAAGGACCCGGTGGCCGGCCTCACCGTTTCTGCCGTCTGTGGCAGTGAATACCGGCAGCCTTTTCTCCTGTCACATACTGCCGAAGCAACTGACATCACCGAGCTTGACCCGGTCTCTGTGGGCGGGGTTCTGGCGGTTCAGCTTCCGGATGAGGCGGGCGACTACGCGGGTTCCATCGACTACCGCCGACACCTGGTGGGCGTTCTCTGCCGCCGTCTTCTTGCCGAAGCAACCGGTAACAAAGGAAAGGAAGGATAGCCAGCCATGAGCCTTGAATCACCGGAATCAAGCGAGGAAAGATTCGCCCACAAGGTTGAATTCGAGCTGAACGGAAGCCCGGAACGGCACTGTGTCCCCACGAGTGCCACGGTCTTGGACCTGCTGCGCAACAGCTGCGGTAAGCAAGGGGTCCGTGCTTCCTGTGAGCGCAGCGTCTGCGGTGCCTGCACTGTTTTGGTTGATGACCTCCCTGTAGCTGCGTGTTCCACTTTTGCTTTTGACGTTGACGGTACGCGTGTTGAAACGGTTGAGGGCTTGGCAGCCCAGGACGGCACGTTGAGCGCCCAGCAACAGGCGTTCAGGGAATGCGGCGGCTTCCAATGCGGCTTCTGCACATCCGGCATGCTGATGCTGACCACGGCGCTGCTGCGGCAAAATCCACAACCGGAGCGGGACCAGATCCGTGAGTGGATCAGTTCGAACACCTGCCGGTGCACGGGCTACGAGATGATTTTGGAATCCGTGGAGCGTGCCGCAGAACTGGCCTCTGCCAAGCAGCAGGATCAGGTTTCCGAATGACCGGGTTCGTGAATCCTTGCGCTCCGGAAGATGCGCCGATCGTGGGACGCAACAGCCCGCGCTTGGACAGCACCGTCAAGGTCACCGGCCGTGCCGTTTACACAGTGGATATTGAGAAGCCGGGGATGCTTCACGCGAAGGTCTTGCGAAGCCCGCATGCGCACGCCCGGATTCTCAGCATCGACGCTGCGGCCGCCCGCTCCCTGCCAGGAGTCACGGCTGTGGTCACCCGCGAGGAGATAACCGGGCTGAATTCTTACGGCACCTACGTCAAAGACCAGCCGGTTGTGGCCACAGAGTCGGTTCGCTATGTTGGCGACGTCGTCGCTGCAGTGGCCGCCGTGGATGAACGCACCGCTTTCGCTGCACTGGATTTGATCAGTGTTCAGTACGAGCAGCTGCCGGCTGTCTTTGATGTAAGAGCAGCGATGGAGCCTTCCGCGCCCGCCATTTTTCCCGACCAGCCCTTCGCCGCCTATCCCGAATATGGCGATGGCGCCTCGGGGGCGGCACACACCGCCCACAACGTGAGTTACGAATTCCGCTACGAAACGGGCGAGGAGAGCGTCTGGGCGGATTGCGATTACATCTTCGAGGACACCTTTACTTTCTCCCGCATGAACCATATGCACCTGGAGCCCTTTGCCACTGTTGCTGAGGCGACAGCGAACGAAATCGAAGTGTGGACCTCTACTCAAAGCCCTTTCCCAATGCGTAAGGAACTGGCGAGGGTTTTTGGGCTGCCTGAAAACGACGTTCGGGTCAACGTTCCGCTCCTGGGCGGCGGTTTTGGTGCCAAGAACGGCCCTAAAACGGAGGCGATCGCCATCCGGCTCTCGCAGTTGTCGGCTGGACGGCCTGTGCGCTACTGCATGAGCACAGAAGAAGTCTTCCTGACATTGAGCCAGCATGACGCCATCCTCACGGTTAAATCGGGCCTCAAGGCAGACGGTGAGTTCATGGCGCGCCAGTCGCGAGTGCTGCTTAACGGTGGGGCTTATGCCGATGCCAGTCCCCTGGTGGCGGAGAAGGCAGGGTATCGGATGCCCGGTGCCTACCGGTGGAAACGCATAGATTCCGTCTGCCAAGCAGTGATCACCAACTCCGTCCCTGCCGGCGCCTACCGCGGTTTCGGCGCAACCCAGGCCACTTGGGCCAGTGAACGCCAGGTTGACCTGATCGCTGAGCGGCTGGGGTTCGATCCCCTTGAGCTTCGGCTAAAGAACGCCAAGGAATTGGGGGAAGAGTTCGTTCCCGGAGAGTCGCCCATCGATTCGGATCTTAAGCATGGATTGAACCTCGTGGCGGATGCCATTGGTTATCGTGACCGGACACGCTCAAGTAACCGGGGCATGGGAGTTGCCATCGGCATCAAAGATGGTGGTGGCGTCAACAAGCCTGCCCAGGCCCGGGTCAAGGTGACCACCAACGGCGATGTGTTCCTGAACTGCGCCTTGGTGGAAATGGGTCAAGGCGGTCATTCAGCGCTGTGTCAGATCGTGGCGGAGACGCTGGCCTGCGATCCGAAGCGGGTGAAGTATGCCGCCATTGATACCGACAACACACCCTTTGACCAAGGCACCAACGCCTCTTCGGGCATCGCCGTCATGGGTCATGCCGTCCTGCAGGCCGCAGAGCGAGTGAAGTGTTCCGTACTGGACACGGCGGCCGAACACCTGATGCTGGACCGGCAGTCGATCCGTCTGGACAACTGGCACATCGTTGATGCTGAAGGCACCACCTATGAGCTCCCGCCGCTGATTATGGACAGATTCGGCGGAACGGGATTCGAGTTCACGGCGGACGGCTACTACAAGGTCCGCAACTCCAGCAGCGCACCCCTGGAAGCACCCTGCATCTTTTGGGAGATCGGGTGGGCAGCTGCCGAAGTGGAGGTTGATCCGGAAACCGGGCGGGTGGAGCTTTTGCAGCTGGTGGTCAGCGGAGACGCCGGCAAGGTGGTGAACAAGTTGGGTTGCCGCGGCCAGGACGAGGGCGCAGCGGTCTTCGGATTGGCCCAGGCACTCTTCGAGGAACTGCGGTACGAAGACGGTGAGCTGCTTAATGGTGAGGCGCTCCTCTATCGGGTGCCTCTGGCTGAGGACATTCCCCGGTTGTTTTCCTCCATTACCCAGGAACAGGGCCATGGCGCGGGACCTTTTGGGACCAAGGGGATGGGCGAGGGCGGCATGCTTCCCATTGCTCCAGCGATTGCCCAAGCCATTGCTGACGCCACCGGGGCGCAGCTCACGTCGTTGCCCATGACGCCGGAACGCGTCTACAACGGGATCCGAGCCGCGCGTTTGCGCCAAGGCGGGGCTGACGGAAATGCGTGAGGTGATGGAGATGCTGGAGAAATCGTTGCTGAGCGATCAACATGTCGCCTTGGCCACGGTGGTCCGCACGGAAGGCTCCGCGCCAAGGGCAGTCGGAACGTCCATGCTTGTCACCGAAGACGGATCGCCAATCGGTTCCGTTTCGGGTGGGTGCATAGAGGCAAGTGTGATCGAAGCAGCAGCCGGGGTCCTCGCCAGCGGGGTCCCGGAGCTCTACCGATTTGGCATTTCAGACGATGACGGTTTCGGCGTCGGGCTGACGTGTGGCGGCAGAGTTGAGATTTTCATCCAAAAGTATGTTCCGGCTTCCTGCCGGCATTTTGCTTCAGTGAAAAGGGCCTTGGATGAAAATCTGCCCTGCGCCATGGTCACCATCTTCGATGGCCTACCTGACGTGGTGGGTCGATCCGAACTGGTGCTGCAAAGTGCGGAAATGGAAGAGCTGTTTGAAGGTACGGCCCTTGCTCCCGAGGCGGTCCGCGCCGCCGGGGCTGCAGTCCAGGAGGCAATAGCCTCCGGAATTACGACGTCGGTCACTCTCCCGGCGGACATCGGTACCGAAACGCCGTTCTCCGTGCTGATCGATGTCTATCGTCCGGCCCGTAGGCTGCTGATCTTCGGGGCCATCGATTTCTCCGCCTCCTTGGCGCAGCTGGGGGTTTTCCTTGGCTTTCACGTCACAGTTTGTGATGCCCGTGCGGTCTTCGCGACGGCTGAGCGCATTCCCTCAGCCCATGAGATCGTGGTCGATCAACCGGCGCGCTACCTGCAAAAAGAAATCGCCTTGGGAAGGCTCGCCCCTGATTCCGCTATCTGTGTGTTGACCCATGATGCCAAATTTGATGTTCCGGTCCTTGATGTAGCCCTGAGACACGGTTTTGCTTACATCGGCGCGATGGGCTCACGCCGAACTGCCAGTGACCGCCGGGAGAGACTGATTGGCTTGGGCCACACCGAGCGGTCTGTGGCACCGCTCCGCTCACCCATCGGCCTGGGCCTTTCCGCTTCCACGCCCGCTGAAACTGCGGTTTCCATCATGGCGGAGATCATCGCTGCCAAGAACCAGAGCTCGGGCCTGCCATTGGCGCACACCAGCGAGCCGATTCATAGAGGGGCGCTGGAGCATGCGGGTTCAAAGTCCAATTAACTTTGGCCCTAAATATCTTGACAGAAAGTATCTTACTACTGATATTCTTTTTGTATGACGTAGTTCACAGGATTGGCACGCGCCTTACCTGGGCGGCACGCATGACTTCACGCCGTGGGAATGACAGAGAGATGAACGGAAGCCGAAGATGAGTACGGACAGTACGGACAGCCTTGATACGCGGGATGAAATCTTTGTGGGCGGCGTGTGGACCCGAGGCAGCGGTGCGCTGATCGAATCGGTCAATCCCGCCAACTCGGAGGTTTTCGCCACCCTCCATGGTGCAACGACGGCGGATGTGGACGCCGCTGTGGCTGCCGGCCTGAAAGCCGTGGAAGAGTCCGGATGGGCAAAGAAGCTCCCTCACGAACGGGCCGCCGTGCTGCACCGCATCAGTTCTGCAATCGAGGCCAACGCTGACCGCATTGCTGAACTGCAGACGCTGGATACAGGTAAGACACTCGTGGAAACCAAGGCTCTGGCTATGAGCGCGGCAGCCACCTTCCGCTTCACCGCGTCCGCTCTGGAAACCATGGAGGATGCACTGACGTCCCCTCGCGGGAACTACCTCAGCATGTCCACCTACGAGGCGATCGGCGTAATCGGAGCCATCACGCCTTGGAACTCGCCGATTGCCAGCGACGCACAAAAGGTAGCTCCGGCACTCGCGGCAGGAAACGCGGTTCTGGTGAAGCCACCCGTCTGGGCTCCCTGGGTCTCGCTGCTGTTGGCACGGATTTGTGAGGATGCAGGACTTCCGGCAGGTCTGCTTTCTGTCCTTCCGGGCCCCGGCCGCGTGGTTGGCGACGCGATTGCGCGACACCCTGACATTGGCAAGATTTCCTTCACGGGTGGCACGTCCACGGGGCGCCAGCTGGGCCATATTGCGGCCGAGAAGATCATGCCGATTACCTTGGAGTTGGGCGGGAAATCGCCCACCATTATTTTTGCTGATGCGGACTTGGACCAGGCAGTGGCCGGCGTGCTCTACGGCATCTTCTCTTCGAGTGGTCAGAGCTGCATTGCCGGCTCGCGCGTCTTCATCCAACGATCGGTCTATGACACCGTCGTCGAAAGACTGGTCAAGGGTGCCGAAGCGTTACGAATTGGACCAGGAACGGATCCAACCACCCAGGTAGGGCCACTGGTGGCTCATGCCCACCGTGACGCCGTGGCCAGGATGGTTGAAGACGCGAGGCTGGCCGGTGCGCAGATCCTCTGCGGTGGCGCCGTGCCCAATGAGACCAGGCTTCAGGCTGGTGCGTTTTACGAGCCCACCATCATTGCCGGTGTGAGTAACTCGGACGTCATTTGCCAGGAGGAAATTTTTGGGCCTGTGGCGGTGATCCTGCCGTTTGACGATGAAGCCGATCTCATCCTCCAAGCCAACGACAGTGTTTTTGGCTTGGCCTGCGGAATCTGGACCGCTGACTACCGCTTGGCCTGGCGAACAGCGAGGGCCGTTTCTGCCGGCACCGTCTGGGTCAACACCTACAAGCAATTCAGTATCTCCACCCCGTTCAGCGGGCTCAAGGAAAGCGGTCTGGGTACCGAAAAGGGCCGGGACGGCATCCGTTCCTATATGCACCAGAAGAGCATCTACATCGACCTCTCGGGCGCATCCATCCCATGGGCCGGCAACTAGCCGGACAGGCTGCCACCATCTTGCTTTCGAAAGGTACGTCAATGAATGCTCACCCCTACAGCCCCGCCTTTGTTGCCGGGGGATTCGGCTTTATCTCCGGCGCATTGTCGGTGGATGAAAGTGGTATTGCCGTACGCGGCCGCTCCGAAGCACTGGTTGCGGCAGCCGCGAGGCTCTCCGAACGGCTGGAAACCGTCGGCATGTCCTTGGCTGACGTCATTAAGACCACCTATTTCGTCACGGACGTGACGTTGCGCGACGAAGCCAACGGTCACTACGAGCAGCTGTTCGAGGAACCGCGTCCGGCTCGTTCCTTTGTGGAGGTTGCCGCCCTGCCCTATGGAGCCACGGTGGAAATCGAAGCAATCGCGCACCGGAGGAAATGAGGACCAATGAGCGTGGAAATTCAGAACCGTGCGGCGGTGACCACTGATGTCCCCGAGCCTAGAATTCAGACACTCAGGGTGCAGCAGAAAACCTGGGAAGCCGACGGCGTCATCCGGATCATGTTTGTTGACCCTGCCGGGGCGGCGCTCCCGCAGTGGCTTCCCGGGGCGCATCTGAGCCTGCACCTGCCCAATGGGCTCACCCGCGAATACTCCTTGTGTTCGGACCCGGAAGATTCCTCAAGCTGGACTGTGGCCGTGCTGCGAACCCCTGATTCCCGCGGCGGCAGCAGGCTGGTCCATGATGAGCTTCCGGTGGGAACACTCCTTGAAGTTGAGGGTCCACGCAACAACTTCCAGCTTGATCATGCCGAACGATATGCACTGGTAGCGGGCGGTATTGGCATCACCCCGATTATTTCCATGGTGCGGCGGTTGGAATCAGTCGGAGCCGACTGGACACTGCTATATACGGGCCGGTCACGTTCAACCATGGCTTTCCTGCAAGAGGTTTTAGGCCTGCCCCAGCACCGGGTAACCATCCACGCTGCCGACGAAACCGATGGCAACTTCGCCGATCTCTCTGCGGCGGTGGGCTCGCTCCCGCCTGAAGCTCTGGTGTATGCCTGCGGACCTGAATCACTGATGCAGGCTGTGGCCGGCGCCATGGCAGACGAATCGCAATTGAGAATTGAGCGGTTCAAAGCACCGGACATTGCTCCCGGGTTAGAACTCGACCAGACAAGTTTCGACGTCATCTGCCACAGCACTGGTCAGCGGATCGCTGTCGGACCCGATGTTTCCGTTCTGGAGGCCCTCAACGATGCCGGCATCAACGTTCCCAGCTCATGCGCAGAGGGCATCTGCGGAACCTGTGAAACCGGAGTCATCGAAGGAGACGTGGAGCACCGTGATTTCCTGCTTTCTCCTGCTGAGCGGGAGGAGAACAAATCAATGTTTGTTTGCGTCTCGCGTTGCCGGTCCCGGGACCTGATTTTGGATCTCTAGTACGAACATCACTCGACTGAAGGTTGAATCCCATGAACTATTTCTCAGCAGAGCCTGTCTGCAATCTGCGGTCGCTGCGTTCTGTGTCCCTGAAAGTGCCCGATACCCGGCCAGCCAGGGATTTCTACCATGAAGTATGGGGCCTTTCCACCGTGGAGGAAGACACTGACAAGTTCTGGCTCCGCGGAACCGGTTCCGAACATCACATCCTGAGGCTGGAAAGGGGCGAGCAGAACGCCTTGGGCGGGGTCTCCTTCGCCCTGGCCACGCCGCAGGACGTTGACCGTGCGGCCACGAAACTCACCGCCCTTGGGATTCCGCTTTTCCGTGAACCCGGACCTTTGGATGACGCTGCCGGCGGCTACGGTCTCCAGTTGGTGGACCCCGAAGGCAGGCTGGTGGAACTTTCCGCCGACGTCCACGCCGTTGTCAGCCAGGAGCCTGCAGGTAGGCGGGCCCTTCCACGCAAGATCGCGCACGTGGTGCTCAATACCGTGGATATTGACCGTGCCGCGGCCTTCTATACGCAAGTGCTGGGGATGCGCATTTCAGATTGGTCCGAGCATCAGATGGCCTTCCTGCGGTGCAACAGCGAGCACCATGCCATCGCGTTCAACCAGGCTCCCTGGACTTCGGTCAATCATGTGGCCTACGAGATGCAGAGCATTGATCACTTCATGCGCGGCATCGGCAACCTGAGGCGCCACAACATCGCACCCCAGTGGGGGCCGGGCCGTCACGGTCCGGGCGACAATACGTTTTCCTATTTCACAGACCCCTCGGGCCTGGTATGCGAATACACCTCCGAAGTAGCCCAGGTAGACGAGGATAGTTGGCTGTGCCGCACCTGGGAGCGGACGCCGGAACTGTCCGACCAGTGGGGAACCGCAGGTCCGCCCACTAGCGCGGTCCGAAGCGCCATGGCCGGCATTCCGGACAGCGGGTATAGCTCGCTGGTGGTCCCCGGACGTGATGACTACTTCTCCATGCCGAAGGCTCCTGCCACGGAAAAAGCCCATGCGTAGCAACTCGTTGCCCCCAGCCACGGAAACCGCGTCGACTGACACCATCGCCGAACGCCGGACATTGGTTCACGGCGTCTCCCTGGTTATTCGCGGAGAAGGAACACCTGTCTTCCTCATGCATGGCATCGGGGGCGCCGCGTCTTCCTGTGGTGCATTGGCTCAGTTGCTGAGCGCACACGGATACCAGACGTTTTGCTGGGATGCGCCCGGTTACGGCGAATCAGCGGCTCCACCGGAAGGCTTGGATCATCCTGCTTTGGTGCTGGACATCCTGGCCACATTGGGTGTGGGTCCCGCACATCTGATCGGTACGTCGTGGGGAGGAGTAATCGCCACCCGGATAGCCGCTCAAGCACCTGAGGCGGTGAGGTCAATTGTGCTGGCGGACAGCACCCGGGGTTCGGGAATTACCCGGACCGCGGCGCAACGCATGCTGGCGCGCGTTCCGGAACTGGCCGCCGTCGGCCCTGAAATTCTTGCGGCCCGACGGGCGGCAAAGCTGGTATCCCCTTCCGCCCCGGCATGGGTGGCCGAGGCTGTACGTGCGGACATGGCCGCCGTCCGGCTGTCCGGATTTGCGTCGGCCGCCACCATGATGGCGCAGTGCGACACCACGGATTTGCTGCCTCAGCTCCGGACCCCGGCGTTGGTCTTAGTAGGCCAGGACGATGTGATCACGGGAGTGGCGGAATCGAGGGTCCTCGCAGAGAACATCCCCGGTGCCACGTTGTGCATCATTCCCGGTGCAGGGCACGCCGCCGTGCAGGAAAAACCGATGGAGATGTCCGCTGCCATCCTCGCGTTCTGGGCGGACCTTCGGTGACGCGCCTGGTGGTAGTCACCGGATCCGGGCGGGGACTTGGCTTCGACATCGCCGAACGATTGGCAGCCAGCGGAGACCGGATAGTCATTGCCGAGAAGAACACAGACCTCGCAGAGCATGCTGCTGCAATACTCCGTGGACAGGGCTTCGACGCTACGGCAGTCATTACCGACATCGCCGACAAAGCCTCGGTGGCAGGCCTGGCCACTGCCGTCCAGCAGCTGGGCGGCGCCGATGCGCTGGTCAACAATGCGGCACTGGCCGACGGCGTAGGTGGTGACACCTTTTGGGAACTGGACGAAGAGTTCTTCCAGAGGGTGATGACCGTCAACGCCTACGGAACCTGGCTGGTCAGCAAACACCTTTACCCCCAGCTGGCACAAAGCCAGGCAGGGTCCATCGTCAACATCGCCTCAGACGCAGCGCTCTACGGCTCTCCACGGCTGGTCCACTACGTCGGATCAAAAGGCGCGGTCCTGGCAATGACCCGCACGATGGCCCGCGACGCGGGACCGGCCGGAGTCCGCGTCAATGCGGTTGCTCCGGGCCTGACCCGGGTGGAAGCCACCGAGTCAGTGCCGGCCTCCCGCTACCGCCTCTATGAAGAGAACCGCGTGCTGCCAAGGGATCAACAACCCAAAGACGTATCAGGCGTCGTCCAATTCCTGTTGTCCGATGCTGCAAGCTTCATCACCGGCCAGACCATCGTGGTGGATGGCGGCTTCGTCATGAGCCACTGAAGCCTCCGGCTACTGAAATGGCTGAGCCGAACCGCCCTGCAGCGGCAAAAAACACTAACAAGGAGTCCCATACATGGACCTGCAATTGAAGGACCGCACGGTGGTTGTCACCGGGGCGAGCTCCGGCGTCGGCCTTGCCACTGCACGATATTTGCTGAGCGAAGGTGCCCGGGTTGCTGCCTGTGCGCGTGACGCCGGCCGATTGTCCGCCGCGTTTGACGAGTTTTCCTGGGCGGACAAGGACGCGATTTACCTTGCTTCGTGCGATGTCACGGACCAAGATGCCACCAACAGCTTTATAGCCGGCACGCTGGAGCGGTTTGGCGCCGTTGATGGCCTGGTCTGCAACGCCGGCCGTTCCTTGATGGCCACACTCCAGGACACCACAGACCAGCAGTTGCGGGATGAGTTCAGTCTGAAGATCTTCGGCGTTCTGAACATGGTACGTTCTGCCAGGTCTGCCCTGAATGCCTCACCGCACGGCTCGGTGGTCAACGTCAACGCGATCCTCTCCCGGCAGCCGGAGTTGCGACTGGCTGCCACTTCTGCTGCCCGCGCCGCACTGTTGAACCTCACCCATTCCCTTGCCGAAGACCTGGCAAAAGAGGGAACCCGGGTGAATTCGGTCCTGCTCGGCCTGGTGGATACCGGCCAGTGGCGGCGACGCTTCGAGGAAGCCGGTTCCGAGCTCGACTACGAGGCCTGGAGTGCGGAGATCGCCGCCAACCGCGGCATCAAGCTGGGCCGTTTCGGCACGGCTGAGGAGGTGGCCTTCCACATTGTCTCGCTGCTCTCGCCCCTCAGCGGATACACCACAGGAGCAACCATCGACGTCGGCGGTGGCGTTGGGCGCTATGTCTAACCAGCGGAACTTCATCACGAAAGAGATCCAGATATGTCAGTGACACAAGCAGCAACGGTCCCGCGAGGGCCAACAGGCGGTGACGTCCTTGTCCGTGTAATGCGTCGGCACGGCATCGATACGGCCTTCGGGGTGATCAGCATCCACAATCTTCCCCTCGTGGAGGCAGTGGACAGGGAGCTGAATTTTGTGGCCGTCCGCCACGAGGCGGCAGCAGTCAACGCAGCTGACGCTTATGCCCGCGCCTCAGGCAAAATCGGGATCGCCCTGACCAGCACCGGTACAGGAGCCGGCAACGCTGCGGGTTCCATGGTTGAGGCGCTCACCGCGGGAAGCCGGGTACTGCACATTACCGGTCAGATCGACAGCGAATTCATGGGCAGCAACCGTGGAGTGATCCATGAGGTCCCACGTCAGCTGCAGATGCTCCACGCGATCTCCGGCTATGCCCGCACCATTTTTAATGGCAAGGATTCGGAGGCGGACTTGGAAGAGGCAATCGCACACTTGCTCTCCTCACCTCACACGCCGGCCAGCATCGAATGGCCTACAGATTTGCAGTACCTGGCCCACCCGGATGATCAGCGCCCCATCGATGCGCAGGTGAAGCCTTTACCGGATCACGACGCCGATGCCGTCGCCGAAGCGGTCCGGCTCCTGGCAGGTGCCAAGCGTCCGCTCATCTGGGCTGGTGGAGGAGCGGCCGGCGCGGACAAGGAACTTGCGGCTCTGCTGCACCATCTTGGCGCAGGACTCCTGACCAGCAACTCGGGACGGGGTGTGGTTCCTGAAGATGACCATCTTGTCATCGGCAACTTTGCTACCACTCCCGCTGCCGTCCGGCTGATCGAAGAGGCGGATGTGCTGTTAAGTGTTGGCACGCATTTCCGTTCCAACGAGACGCAGCATTATTCGCTGAAATTGCCCGCCACTCACATCCAGCTGGATCTAAATCCTGAAGCCGTGGGCAGGGTGTATCCGGCCACGGTGGGGTTGGTGGGTGACTCCCGGGAAATTCTGGAGGCGATCGTCAGCCAGTTGGATGGCCATTCGGTGGAGGCAGCGTGGCCGCAGCGGGTGAACACCGTACGCCGCGAGGTAAGGGCCGCGCTGACTGAGTACATCGGGGGCTATGCGGAAATCTGCCACAGCCTCAGGGAGCGCCTGGATCGGGAATCCGTTGTTGCGCGTGATGTCACCATTCCCTCCAGCCAGTGGGGTAACCGCCTGCTGGAGATGTACTCCCGCGAAACAAACATCTTCCCGCTGGGAGGCGGCATCGGCCAGGGATTGGCCATGGGCATCGGGGCGGCGTGCGCCCGCCCGGACGTTCCCACGGTAGTTATTGCCGGCGACGGCGGCCTGGCCGTGCACCTTGGTGAGCTTGCCTCCCTTGCCGGTTCAGGGGTCTGGTGCGTTGTGTTGGTTTTCAATGACGGCGGCTATGGGGTGCTGCGCAACATGCAGAAAGCCAACGGCTTCGCGGAGGCAGGAGTGAACCTGCATACACCGGACTTTGCTTTGCTCGCACAGTCACTGGACTTGCCGTTCTGGCGGGTGCGCGGCCCCGGCTCCTTCGATGGGGCCTTGGCGGACGCGCTCGCGGTGCGGGGGCCCGCGGTGATCGAGATCGACGTCACCGCTTTGGACCCCGTACCGGGTGCGTTTGTTCCGCCCGTGCATATTCCAACCCCACATCAGTAGAGGAGCAGGAGAGCACATGAAATCAAGTACGGAAGTTGATCCGCGCCCTGACCAAGGGCACGGGGACGTCATGCCACAACACGACGTCGTGTGCTTGCACGGCGGCGAGGGAGCCGGCGAATGGTTTGCCGACCAGCTTGACGCTTTGGGCGCCAGAGCCTGGGAACCGGGAATCGGCCTTACGTTCGACGTCACCGGTCCGCCCGGCCGGATGGAGGAGTGGGTCGAATCGGCCTCGTCCGCCCTGTACGAGTCGACCGCCGGTCCTGCTCACATTCTGGCCAGCGGAGCAGCTGCGTACGGTGCCATCCTGCTCGCTGCACTGCACCCGGAGCAGATCAAGAGTGTCATCCTGGGCGACCCGCTGGTGGACACATCGGTTGAAGGATTCGTGGCCACGCTCCAGCGGGTGCGGGCGCCGTCGTTGGTCATTGCTGCCGCCCCTGACCTGGACACCGATATCTCCGTACCGCAAAGCATCGCCGGGGGAATCAGGAACGGGGTCTTTGTCATCATCGACAACACCGCCGTTCCGGCACACCAAAGCCGATCTCACTCATTCAACGAGTGGAGCAGGTCATTCATGAACATCGCTGAAGGTCTGCACACCGTCACCGAAACACAGGAGGAACACAGTGCCTGAGCAATATCTTGACGCCAACCAGTCCCGGGTGGGTCCGCCTAATCCTTATGAGCTGAAGCTCGCCGGAGCCCTCTCCGAGATTTTCGCCAGTGGTAGCCACGAGCTGCCGGCCATCATCTCGGGGTTGAACAATTTGGGCCTGAACGCCCCGGACGGGAACCCCTGGGATGAAGCCCGATTCCGTTCCGAAATGCGACGACTGGGAGATTAGGACATGACAACTGCAACTGCAAGCGCTGCCACCGGAGTCAGGGCCGGCAGGGCCAAGACCAAAACTGTCGTCGGTACCCGGCGCCAACTCGATGCCGCAGAACTGGCCGCGACGGGACTGAGGGATCGCTGGTATCCCATCTACCCGTCGCGGTTTGTGGGTCCCGGCGACATGGTCAAAGTCCGACGCCTGGGCGTGGATTGGCTTCTGTTCCGCGATGCCAGGGGGCAAATCCGGATGTTGGAGGACCGCTGTCCCCACCGCAGCGCCCCCTTGTCCGTGGGCCAACACCTGGGGGACCGGGTGGCGTGCAAGTACCACGGCGTGCAGGTGGACGGCAGCGGCACCGTGGTTTCGGTTCCGGGCATGCCGGGTTGCGCGCTTGAAGGTAAGACAGTCACCGCGTCGCTGGCCGTGGAGGAAGGCGCTGACATGATCTTTGCCTTCATGCCATTGACCGAAGACTCCGAGGTGACGGCGTTCAAACTGCCCGATCGCTTGGACAACCCCGAGGTTTCCTGGTTTTCCAACTACGCCGAATGGAACAGTCCGTGGCGCTTCTACATGGACAACGTCCTGGATCCGATGCACGGCGCATTCCTCCACCGTGACTCGCATTCAATGTTTGGCGGTGACACCAGTGCCCGCTTCCGAATCCGTGAGACCGATCGTGGATTCTTCTTCGAGAAAACGGACCAGCGCGGCAAGAACTTTGACTGGGTTGAGTACTGCCGTGAAGCCATGGACTACGTGGACCTGGAGATCCCCTATGCCGATTCGGCAGGTCCCGGCGGTTCGTTCGGCATCGTAGGAATGTCCACTCCTATTGATGCCCATACTTCCGCCGTTTTCCATTGGCGTACCCGGACCGTTTCGGACTGGGAACGGGACGTTTGGCGATTCATGTACAAGACGACCCTTGAAGAAAAGCACTGGGTGGTCTTGGAACAGGACCGGGAATTGTTGGAGGCGCTGGCTGCAGATGCGGATAAGGACGAGCATTTGTATCAGCACGATCTTGGCGTAGCCAGGATCCGCCGGGTCCACGATGCCGATGCCCAGAAGCAGGCCGCCATTCTCTCAGAGGGACTCGCCTAGACCAAAGAGCCTGCAGCTCGAAACTCTTCGAACTGCAGGCTCTTTTTGTCGTGTGTCCCAAACAATTCAGCAAAACAAAACCCGGGTACCGGCCGCGTCGGCCGGTACCCGGGTTCTTGGAGATTTAGCGGGTCACGCCATACATCTCCGAGGTGGGCGGGTAGAACGGGATCTCCGGCTTCTTGGCGCCAATGATCACGCAGATAATGGCGTCAACATCGCTGACGGTGCGCAAACTCCGCGGAACGCCTGCGGGGACGCGGATCAGATCGCGGTAGCCCAGCACGCGGCTTGCTTTCTTGTTGCCGTCTTCCACGTCGTGGACGCTGAACTCCACCTCTCCTTCGAGGACAAAGAACACCTCTTCGACGTCCGGGTGCGTGTGTTCAGGACCTACGCATCCGGCGGGCAGCACCATGTTGGAGAAGGTGAAGTGCTCCGCTTGGAGGATGTTGTTGTCGTCGGAGTGGTCTCCGGTAGCTCCGGAACCGATGTAGCGGACCTGTCCGCGTCGGAATTTTTCACCCATTTTGGTCTGGAATTTCAGGGTATTGAAGTCAACAACCCGGCTCTCACGGGAGGCGATGGCCGAATCAATCAGCTCCTCAAGTTCCGGTAACTTGCTTTCGATAACGTCGCTCATGATGGACCTCTCTCGGATTGGTTATTGCCAGATTTCGAAAGAGCCGGCGTGGATTCCATCTCCCTCGACTCTAACTATCTCAAGACTAAGATATAATGGAAGCGGCTGCAAGACGCCGGTGGAAAGTGCTCAAAATTTGCTGCGTTCGTTGGGAAGCTCAGTGTTAAGATGCTTAGACCGCCGAACGAAGGAGAGAATGCGCATGACCACCGAATCGCGGAACAGTGACACGGACGCCGTGGACGCCATTATTGAGGACTGGCACCGCGAACGCCCGGACCTTGATCCCACCACCATTGGCGTCTTTGGCCGCTTGCAGAGCCTGGTGGCACGGCAGCGGGCTGTGCAGGATGTGAACTACGAGGAGTACGGGCTCACGTTGGCATCCTTTGATGTTTTGGCGAACTTGCGTCGATCCGGCCCTCCGCACCGGAAGACTGCTGGTGAACTGGCCAGTTCGTCCATGCTGACCACGGGCGGCATCACCTTCCGGTTGGACCGTATGGAGGAACAAAACCTCATTGAACGGGTTCGGTCGAAGGAGGACCGTCGGGTGGTCTACGCCCAGATGACGGACCACGGCAAGGAGCTCATTGATGAGGTCATTTCAAAGCATCTGGAAACGCAGCGCAATATGCTCGCCGGCCTCACTGCCAAGGAGATCGACCAATTGGCACTGCTACTGAAGAAAACTGAAGCCTCCATCGTCGCGTATGACCCGAAGGCTTCCTCCGCGGACGAACTTATGCTGAACGTCTAGATCACGGCGCGGGTTTCGTCCATCCACTCCATCATGTAAGGAATCGAATGAAGCCAGGAGCCCGCAGGATCGGAATAATAGGACATGGAGCCATTGGGGCTCGTGTTGCTGCTGACATTGCCGCTGGAAAAGACAAGGGGGCCACCCTTGAGGGAATCATTTGCCGCAGCGCCATAGTCAACGCGCCGGCACCCCGGCTTGAGATGGCCCAAGCGCTGGAGCGCTGCGACCTCTTGGTTGAATGTGCTGGGCAGGAGGTCTTGATCGACCATGGCGAGGCGGTGCTTTCGGCAGGCGTCGACCTGCTCGCTACATCACTCGGGGCGCTTGCGGACCCACACCTCTCGGAGCGATTGTCAGCCGCCGGCCCAGGCAGGCTTTTCCTGACCTCGGGCTCTATTGGTGGCTTGGACCTGTTGGCTTCGGGCGCGCGCGCCACAGGGTATGACGCCGTCAGGATAACCACAACCAAGCTGCCGGGTTCCCTGATTCAGCCGTGGATGGACGAGGTTGAGGCTGATCGCATTCGGAATACCGCCGACCCCATCGAGATCTTTGCCGGTTCCGCCGCCCGAGCCACACAATTGTTTCCAAAGTCGCTCAACGTGGCAGCCGCCGTCGCCCTCGCGGTAGACGACTGGGACACTGTGGCTGTGTCTGTAAGAGCCGACCCAGCGGCCGAGCTTACGACGCACTTGATCGAGGCTTCCGGAAACAGCGGGAATTACCGCTTTGAAATCTGCAATGAAGTATCGCCGCAAAACCCGCGCACCAGTGGCGTTGTACCATTCGCGGTGCTCCGGTCATTGGAACTGATCATCGGCGCGCGCGGCGGAATGATCTAAGCACCACCTACGCCGATCACTTCTCCGAAGACTTCGTCGGGGTCGAGCCGTCGGAGTTCTTCTGCGAGGCAGTCTTTGAGGCTTCTGCGGGGGAGCGTGATACGTTGCGCCGGCTGTCCCGGTTGGGTCAGAATCACCCCTGAGTGACCCGGCCGGGACAGCTGGACATCCCCGTTATCGCGGCGCAGCCTGATACTACGGATGCCCCTCCCTGGCTCGCCATCCACAATGGTGGTTGGCGCGTTTAGGGAGTTCTTAAGCCACGCCGCCAAGAGGTGGGTGCTGGCTGAATCGGAGGCGCCTTGAACCTCGACGGCGGTCACGGACCGGGCGTCGACGTGGTCGAAGACGGCGGCGAGTTGCATGCGCCAGTTGGTCAGGCGGGTCCAGGCGAGGTCGGTGTCGCCGGCTTTGTAGGTGGCGCGGATGTTCTCCAGAGCACGGCGGGGGTCGGGTTCGTTGGCTG